>NZ_JARBAE010000039.1:0-73002 GCF_033795305.1 Streptomyces sp. AK02-01A | reverse complement strand
TCCAGTACACGGATGATCCTCCGCCTTGGGATCGCACGCACCAGACGTCGCAGGCCCCGCCCTCCGGGCGGACGGCGCTATGTGTCAGACACGTCCTAGCCTTTCCCGGTCCTGCCCGCGACGCCCTTCCGGCGGTAGCCCTCCCACAGGCGCCCGCCGGCCGGGGCCAGAAGCTCCTCCACGAGGGAGACCAGCGCCTCGGTCCGGCCGTCGAGGGCCGCGCGGACCGCCGCGTTCAGCCGGTCGGGCAGGCCGGGCCGGGCCTCCGCCAGGCGGCGCGACAGCCATTTTCCGCCGCCCAGCCACGCTCCGTCCGACAACAGGACGAACTCGGCGGTCCGCCGGGCCAGTTCGCCGACGATACAGAGCCGCTCTCCCGGGTCGGCGCAGCCGGCGAGATCGTCCAGGAGGTCCGTCAGCGTGTAGCGGCGGTCGTCGAGTTCGGACTGTGTCGCCCTCGGCGGCCCCGCCTCCACCAGTTGACGCGCGTGTGCCTGGAGGAGCGTGCCCGCGCCGTCGCGGTCGAGCAGCAGCCTTCCGGTCGCGCACATCAGGAGAAGGGGAGAGCGGCGCCTCGGGATCTCGCGTTCCACATAGCCGTCCCAACTGCTCCTGGTGTGGACGAAGAGTTCGACCGGCCAGCCGGCGTGGCGCAGCGACTCGCGGTACGGAGCGGGAGCACCGTCCAGGAGGACCACCACATCAAGGTCGGAGAACGCCGTACGCCGCGAGGTGATCACGCTGCCGCAGAGAAAAGCGGCGTACGCCCGCGGGTGGCGCTCGCCCACCACGGCCGCTGCCGCGGCCACCGGATCCGCCATCATCTCCATGCGGGCACTCTTCCAGCCGGGCCGATCTCGCGCCCTGTGTTTCCTACTCGCGAAACGGCCGCGGCACAGGAGAACGGCCGAATCCGTACGGGTTAGGGCCCGTTGAGGGGGTTTCGGGGCTACCCTCGACTCTGACCTGCGTACTGTTCGAGAAGGGGAGGGATTCTTGTGTCCTGGCCGGAGCCCTCGGGCGTCCTTCCCTTGTTGGAGCGTGAGCCCGAACTGGCGGCGGCGGCGCACGCCATCGACCGGCTGTGCGGAGAAGTGTCCGCCGGCGGACTTCTCGTCTACCGGGGCGCGGCCGGGCTCGGTAAGACCGCGCTGCTCGCCGAGGTGCGCCGGCTGGCGACGGGACGCTGCGCGGTGTGGTCCGCCCGTGGCGGCGAGACCGTCACCTCCGTGCCCTTCCATGTCGTACGGCAACTGCTCCAGCCCGCACTGACGGTCGGCGAGCCCGCCAGTGAGGCCGCGGACGCGCGGGAGCTGCTCGGCGACCGGTACGAGATCGTCGGTCCCGCGCTCGGGATAGCACCGCCCGGGGAGCAGCACACCGATCCGCAGGGCGTCAGGGACGGCCTGGACACCGTGGTCGGACGGCTCGCCGAGGTTCATGGCCCACTCGTCCTCGTCGTCGACGACGCGCACTGGGCCGATCTGGAGACCCTCGCCTGGCTCGCCTCCTTCGCGCAGCGTCCGGCCGGCGGGACGCCCGTCCTTGTCGTCGTCGCGTACCGCACGGAGGAGGCCGTCGGCGCGGCCGAGCCGTATCTCCGGGCACTCGGAACGGCGGCCAAACTGCTGGTCACGCTGCGCGCTCTCACCTCCGACGCCACGGCCGGGCTCGCGCGTGCCGCGCTGGGCGAGCGCGCCGACGATCCGTTCTGCCGTGAGGTGTGGGCGGTGACCGGCGGCAACGCGTACGAGACCGTCGAACTGCTCGCCAAGGTGCAGGACAGCGGACTCGCACCTGTCGAGAGCTCCGCGGGTGAGCTGCGCGCCCTCGGAGCGTCGGCGCGTGGAAAGGGCCTCATCGCCAGGCTGGAGGAGCTGGGTACCGACACCACCCGGTTCGCCTGGGCCGCCGCGGTCCTGGGCACCGACATCTCTCTCGAACTGGCCATATCGCTGTCCGGAATGAAACGGGACGAGGCCGAGGAGTGCGCCGAGCGGCTGCGGGCGGCACGCATCCTCGTGGGCACGGACCCGCTGGAGTTCGTCCATCCGCTGATCGCGGGCGCCGTCTACCGCGCGATCCCGGCGGGAATCCGGGCCGCCATGCATGGCGTGGCCGCCTGGGCGGTCTCGCGCAGCGGCAGAGGAGCGGCGGCAGCGGCGCCGCATCTCCTGCATGTCCATCCGGACGGCGATTCCGAACTCGTCGAGCAGCTTCGCGAAGCCGCGGCCGAACACCTCGCGGTGGGAGCGCCGGACGCCGCCCGGCGCTGCCTCGAACGCGCCCTGATGGAGCCGCCGTTGCAGACGGTACGTCCACGGGTGCTGTACGAACTGGGCTGCGCCACGCTGCTGACCTCACCCGCCACCACCGTCGGACATCTGCGGGCCGCGCTCGACACCCGTCGGCTCGACGACGACCTGCGCGTGGATGTGGTGTTCCGTCTCTCGCAGGCGCTGACACACAACAACCAGACCAGAGAGGCCGCGGCGGTGGTGGCGGCCGAGGCCGCCCGTACTCCCGAGGGCCCTGCCAGGATGCGGCTCCAGACGGCGCGCTTCCTGTGGGAGGGAGTGCAGGTCGGCGAGGACGACGGCCAGGAACGCTCCCGCCGGCTCGCCGCGATGGCGAGCGGCCTCACCGGACGGGACAACACCGAACGGATCCTGCTGATGCTGCGGGCCTTCGACGGTACGGCGCGTGGCGAGAGCGCCGAGGAGATCGTCCAGATCGGTGAACGAGCGCTGGTCAACGGCGAATTGGCGCCCGGCGTCGGCTGGACCGACTCGGAGTGGGGCTTTGAGCCACCGGCCCTGCTCGGTCTGTCCTATGTCTTCGCCGACCGGCTCGACCGCGCGGACAGCCTGTTCACCGAGGCGCTGCGGGCCTTCGAGATCTCCGGCTGGACCGGCGGGCATCTGGCCTTCGCTCATACTCTCGTCGGGTTCGCCCATCGCAGACGTGGCCTGCTCGCCGACGCCGAGATGTATCTGCGCGAGAGCCTGCGCCTCGCCGACCGTGTCGGCGACGGACTCCCGATGCACTTGAACGCGGCGTCCATGCTCATCGACACCCTGCTGGCGCGCGGCCGTGTCGACGAGGCCCAGGAGGCGGCCGAGCGTTATTCCTTCTTCAGTCCTGTGCCCTCCTCGATCGCCATTCCCGACGCGCCGTCCGTACGCGGCAGGCTGCTCCTCGCTCTCGGCCGTACGAAGGAAGCCGTCGTCGAACTGGAGTCGGCGGGACAGGCGTTGACGGCTCGCGGACGGCACAGCGTCGTCATGGCTCCCTGGGCCTGCGACCTCGCGCGGGCGCTCGCCGACGAGGACCCGCACCGCGCCGCCCAGCTCGCCTCCTACGCTCGCGACAGGGCCGAACGCTTTGGCACACACACCGCCATCGGTGTCGCCCTGTGCTGCGCCGCGTCCCTGAAGGAAGGCCCGGCCAAGGTCGAACTGCTGGCGCAGGCCGTCGCCCATCTCGAAGCCTCGCCGTGCGCTTACGAACGCGCCATCGCGCGGGTCGACTACGGCATCGCGGCTGGATTCCCGGCCGAGCTGGCCGGCGGTCTGGAGCTGGCCGAGCGCTGTGGCGCCGACGGACTGGCGGCGCGGGCCCGCCGGGCGCTGGAGTCCGACCGCATGCCGCGCTGACCGGACGCCGCCCCTTTCCCCACGCGCCGCGGCGGTACGCTCACCGTGACCGACGCGCCGGCCGCTCAACAGGAGACCAGGACCCTTGTCCGACCAGCCAGACCTCACGGACCCGCCGCTCGAAACGGATCCGCCGCTCGAAGGAGCGGGCACCGCTTCCGGCTCCGGTCTGCGGGCCGACTGCGAGAACTGCTTCGGGCTCTGCTGTGTCGCGCTCACCTTCTCGGTCTCGGCGGACTTCCCGGTCGACAAGGCCGCCGGAGAGCCCTGCCGCCACCTTCGGACGGATTTCCGCTGTGGCATTCACCGCGGCCTCAGACAGCAGGGCTTCCGCGGATGCACGGTGTACGACTGTTTCGGCGCGGGCCAGCAGGTCTCTCAGGTCACCTTCGGCGGACGGGACTGGCGACAGGCCCCGGAGACCGCCGAGCAGATGTTCGCCGCACTTCCGGTCATGCGCCAACTCCACGAGCTGCTCTGGTATTTGAACGAAGCCCTGACACTGGAGCCGGCCCGTGCGGTCCACGGCGAGATCCGGCTGGCTCTGGACAGGACCGAAGCCCTCACCCGGACCGGCCCCGAAGCCCTGCTGGAACTGGACGTGGCGGCGCACCGTGCGGACGTCAACACCCTCCTGCTGCGTACGAGCGCGGCGGTACGGGCCCAGGTCCCGGGCAGGAAGAAGAACCGCAGAGGAGCCGATCTCTTCGGGGCGAGGCTCAAGGGCGCCGATCTGCGTGGCGCCGATCTGCGAGGCGCGTATCTGATCGCCGCGGATCTGCGCGGCGCCGATCTGAGGCTGGCCGATGTCATCGGTGCGGACTTCAGGGATGCCGATGTGCGCGGCGCCGACTTCACAGGAAGCGTTTTCCTCACCCAGACGCAGGTCAACGCGGCACAGGGCGACGCCGGCACGCTGCTGCCGGCGTCGCTCGTCCGTCCCGCCCACTGGTAGATCCGGCCCGTCCGCCTTCCTTCCGATGCCTCCGGCCCGCCGTCCGCGCTCACAGCGTGTCGCGGCGCCGGTACGCGCGCTGTACGAGGAAGAGCGCGAACCCCGCGAGACTCGCGGAGCCCGTGAAGGCCAGGGACAGGAGGTCTTCGGACCCGGTGTCCTCCTCCTTCTTGACGGCGGCACGGGTGTCCTTCTTGACGGCCGCACCGGCGGGCTGTGCCACCGGCGCGGTTCGCAGCGCCCCGGCGACTGGGCCCTGGCTGTGGCCCGCCTTCGCGGCCAGACGCGGCGGGGCCGGCGGCGGCGGAGGCTTGAGCGAGCCGACCGGAGTGACGCGTGCTCCGGCCCTGAAGCCCCAGTCCAGCAGCTCCCGGGCTTCTTCGTAGACCGCGTGCACACCGCCCCACTGCGGGTTCATCACCGTCACAAGGATGGTGCGGCCACCTCGGCGGGCGGCCGCGACCAAGGTGTATCCGGCGTCCGTGGTGTAGCCGTTCTTGACGCCGATCAGGCCGCGATAGGGCGCGACTCCGTCCTCACCGCTCAGCAGACGGTTGGTGTTCTCGATGTCGAAGGTGTAGCCGTCTCCGGGGAACTCCGCCTCGCGGGTCGAGCTGTACCGTACGAACTCCCGGGAGGCGAGCCCGGCCCGGCCGAAGACGGCCAGGTCGAATGCCGAGGACACCTGCCCCGGGGCGTCATAGCCGTCCGGCGACACCACATGGGTGTCGAGCGCGCCGAGTTGTTTCGCCTTCTTCTGCATCTGCGTGACGGTGGAATCCCAGCCGCCGTTCATCTTGGCCAGTACATGCACCGCGTCATTGCCGGAGCTGAGGAAGACGCCCCGCCACAGGTCCGACACCTCGTAGGAGAGTCCCGCCGAGAGGCCCACCAGACTGCTGCCGTCTCCGACATCCTCAAGCTCGGCGTCGGTGACCGTGTGCTCGGTCCGCGCGGGCAGACGGGGCAGCGCGGTGACGGCGAAGAGTGTCTTGAGCGTGCTGGCGGGCGGCAGCTTGAGATGGGCTTCGTGGGCCGCGAGAACATCACCCGAACGGGCGTCGGCGACCAGCCAGGACAGCGCGGAGAGATCGCGCGGAGGCGCGGGCGCACCGGGCGCGGGCCGCACCTGTGTGCCCGGCTTGTACAGCAGCCCGCCGTTGCCGTTGGCCGGGGAGGCCGGGGCCGTCGGAGACGCTGAAGCGCTGGACGAAGCGGAGGCCTTGGCCGAGGCGGACGACCTGGGCGACGCGGAAGCCGCGGTCGCGGGTGCGCCGCGCCTGCCGGCCCCCGCGACCGGAGCCGTTCGGGAATCCGCGGTGGCCTGTGTGGGCGCAGGCAGGAGTACCAGCAGGCCGGTGGAGACAGCCACCGTCCCGGAGAGTGCGGAGCGCATCACGGATCTGATGATCATTCCGCTGACTTTAGGAACGGACCGTGCCGCGCGCACGGCGCATGAGCCGACCGGATGTATCTGCGCCCCGTCCGGCCCACGACCCGCCCTCACCCGGCTCCGGCCTTGTCGTGCGGTCGGTTCGTCGCTCGGTTCATCGGTTCATCGGCTCATCGGCTCATCGGTCGGCGGGAGCGGTGGCCGGGCCCGACCCCGCGTCCGGCGTGGCGGGCGCGGGCATCGCCTCGACGCCGATCACGGCGAGAAGCCGGAGCTTGTCCGCGGCCTCGGTGCCCGGAGCCGCCGAGTAGGCCGCGATCCGCAGATCGCAGCCGGGCACGATGAGGGTGTCGCAGTCCACGGCCACCGGTCCGACGTCAGGGTGGTGGACGGTCCTGGTGTCGGTGTCGTGGAAGCCGACGATACGGGAGTTCCACAGTCCCGCGAAGCGGCTGCTGGCGCGCCGCAACTGCCCGACGAGGAAGCGCAGCCGTACATCGGTGGGATAGCGGACCGCCGCGGACCGGAGGTCGGAGACGATGGCCGCCTCGAACCGCGCCTCCTGTTCGGGCGTGTGGGTGATCCGGCTGGGCAGGGCGGTGAAATGCTGCCAGGCGGCGTTACGGCCGCGTTCGGACACCGTCGTCGGGTCTCCGACGAGCGCGGCCCACAGCGGATTCCAGGTGATCAGATTCCAGGCGGCGTCATGGACGCCGAGCGGGACGGCCGCGAGCTGGTCGAGAAGCCGCCGCACACTGGCCGGAATGTGGTCCGAGACCCGGTCGAGGGCCGGCGGAGACTGTCCGGCCAGCAGGAACAGATGCCGGCGTTCGTCGTCGGACAGCCGCAGGGCACGCGCCAGCGAGGTGAGGACCTGGACGGAGGGTGAGGTCGCGCGCCCTTGCTCCAGCCGGATGATGTAGTCCACGGACAGACCGGTGAGCTGGGCCAGCTCCGCGTGGCGCAGCCCGGGCTCCCGGCCGGGCTCGCCCGCGAGGAGTCCCGCCTCGGCCGGTGCGATCCGGTCACGCCAGCGCTGCAGAGCCGTGCCCAGCTCTCCGTGTCGGGTCATGGAGTCAGTATCAGCGCGTACGGCGAGTGCCGCCTGGTACCGCGAGTACACGGGAAACGCGCGCGGACTCCGCGCGCGCGGAGCGCGAACACGCCGGGCGCGGGGCCGGCGGCACGGTCAGCGCGCCGTGTCGAGCTGGTCCCACCACCAGGAGATCGTCGGGAGCGGAAGCGGCTCGGCGCTGTCGTCGGCCGGATGCTGCTTCCACCATCCGCCGGGTGTCGCCCTCGGTGCCGACGGCACCGCGTAGCGCGGGCAGACGGAAGCCCAGTCGAGATGGCCCCGGATGAACTGGCCCAGCCCTTCCACATACTGGCGAAGATCGTCGTCCGCTTCCTTCGCCACCTGTGCGGCCAGCCGGTCGAAGAGGACCATGACGCGGTCCCGCATCGCCACCGCCCGTACGAGAGCGTGGTGCGGATCGCAGCCGAGTTCCTGGCACAGCACATCGATCAGATTGAGATTGTCGCCGGCCCGCTGCAGTTCCTTGTTGCGGGAGTAGAGGTCGTTGTCCCAGCTCACCAGCGTCCAGACGATCTCGGTGAGCGCGCGCACGCGCGGGTCCTCCAGGTCGTCGTCCGGCACGGAGAAGCCGCCGGCGACCTCGATCAGCGCCGTGAACGGCGCCATTCCGATGGCCCGCATCCACAGCGTGACGTAGTCGTCGAGCGAGGGCAGCTTCGGATCGCGGCGCCAGGACGCCTCCCACACCAGCCCGGAGGTGTAGACGCGCATCGCGTCCGTCAGACGGCGAAGCTGCCGCGGCGACGCGAACCGTTCCAGTTCGAGCCGGAGCCCGCGCAGCGCGGCCGTGTGCGGTGAGTCGCCGGCGGAGTGCGCGGCCGGAGCCTCCATGGCACGCATGATGCGCGAGGTTTCCTGGGCCAGCAGATCCGCTGTGGCCCCGGACTCGTCGCACACTCCGTCGTCGAGTGAGAAGAGCACGGCGTAGAACTTCGACACCACGGTGAGCGTCTCGACCGGCCCGTACGGCATCGTCGAGGCGGCGAGGCCGCCGAAGTCACACACGGCGAGCCGCTTGAGCTGATGTTCTTCGGTGTCGAGGCGTTGTCCGAGCATCCAGCGCACCGTGCGGTCGTTGAGGACCTCGGCGGAGGGGTGCCTGGCGGGTGGCACCGGACAGTAGAACGGCACAGCCGGAAGCTGCTGGACCAAGCTCTGTTCCGAGACACAGGTCATGATCGGCCTCCTGGTGCGGAGAAGTGCGTGACGCGCAACGCGGACAAGGTGTTATGCCGTTCGGGTGGAGCGTATATGCCCGTGTCCGATCGTCAACAACTATGCAATTGGCCACTGCTGGCTGGAATTGACTGACTGTGAGCTTCACCGATCAGCGCGAGGCATCACCTGCGGGGCCGCTGCCGTCCAGAGCGCCGTCCAGAGGCGCCAGAAGCGCGGTCGGTCGGGAGTTCTGGTGACCGTTCGTATCGCATGCGCGCAGCGGTGTGATCACTGTTGCTACGTCATTGAGCGGTGCCGCGGTGGGACGGAAGTGCGTGGTCCGCCTCCGTATCCGCACCGCGCCCCGGTCGCCGGCGGTCGATCCGCGCACGGCTCCCGGCATGCCGATGGGCCCCTCCAGAAGGAGAGGCCCACCGGCCGGGAAGTGCGCCGCCCCCGTCCCCACGGTGCGGCGCGGGCGGGCCGTCGTCATCCGCTCGGACGACGGCACGCCGTTCATGGGTGCGCGGCGGCTCGCAGGCCGAGCGCGGGAAAGACCGCGGACTCCAGGAAGCGCGTGAGATACGCCTCGTCCGCGTACCGTCCTTCCAGTATCGGCCGCGCGCGCATCATGGCGATCAACTGGGCGGCCACAAACTCGGCGGCGGGGTTGTCCGCAGTGAGCTCGCCGCGCGCCACGCCACGGGCGATCATGGCGTCGACGGCGGCGATCTCCGGTTCGATGAGGGTTTCGCGCAGCGCTCGCAGCAGCTCGGGATTCTGCAGGGCCGCATGGCTGAGCGCGTGCATCAGCGCGGTGTCGCGACCGGAGCCGGCCGTGGCCGAGCGGGCCACCGCCAGCAGGTCACCGGCGAGAGTGCCGGTGTCGACGTCCGCGAGCAGGACGCAGCGGGTGCCGCGCAGCGCGGCGGCGACGAGCTGCGGTTTCGTACGCCACTGCCGGTAGAGCGTGGATTTGCCGCAGCGGGTGCGGGCCGCGACACCTTCCATGGTCAGCGCGTCGTAACCGCCTTCTCTGAGCAGGTCCAGCGCGGCGTCGTAGAACTCCATCTCCCGTTCCGGCGTGATCTTGGAGCGGCGCGGCGGCGTCATCGTCTCTCCCTCTCGCATCATCGATACGCCAGTGTACCGATACGCGAGTGTACCGATACGGAGGCGTATCGGTACACTGGCGTATCGATAGGGCGTGGTCCAGACCACGTCGCCAACCATGCACGTTATTGATGATTCATGTGCCTCGTCCATGCAAGGGGGTCGGGTGAGTACCGACCGCACTGGGCCCGCCGAACGGAAGCAGGACACTTCCGCCCGACCGCCTCTCCTACGCGAACTGCTCCTCGTCGCCGGGCTGTTCCTCGTCTACAAATTCGGCAGGCAGATGGCGAACGGCCATACCGGCGAGGCGTTCCGCAACGCCCGCCGGGTCTGGGGCCTGGAGCGCGACATCCATCTGCCGGGTGAGGGCGGCGTACAGGGCGTACTGCTGCACAGCGAGACGCTGGTCCGGCTGGCGAACACCTATTACGCGAGTGTTCACTTCCCGGCGACCGTTCTCTTTCTCGCCTGGCTCTACTGGCGCCGGCCCGGCCACTACGTATGGTCGCGCCGGATCCTCACCGTGCTGACCGGCGCCGCGCTCGTCCTGCATCTGCTTCTGCCGCTCGCGCCGCCGCGCATGCTCGCGGCGACCGGGCTGGTGGACACCGGCCAGGTGTACGGGCCGACGGTGTACGGCGAGGCTCCCGCCGCCGACTCGATGGCGAATCAGTTCGCGGCGATGCCGTCGCTCCATGTCGGCTGGGCCCTGATGGTCGCCGTCGGACTCATCGTGGCCACGCGTTCGCGGTGGCGTGTGCTGTGGCTGCTGCATCCGTTGGTGACGCTGCTGGTGGTCGTAGGCACCGCCAATCACTACTGGCTCGACGCGATCGTCGCCGTCGCCCTGCTGGCGGGCGCTCTGTCGGTCATCGGACTGCCGCGGCAGCGGCGCCGCGGATCCCTGGTCGTGCGGTCCGCCGTCCCGGAACGCACCGCTCCGCTCGTCGCCTCAGGATCGGCGCGATGAGCGGCGCGATGGCGGTGGCCATAGCGCTGTCGCTGGTCTCGGCGGTGGCGTACGCGCTCGCCGCCGTGGCCCAGGAACGGCTCGCCGCCCGTACGGAGACCGGGACCGGCCTGCTGCGGCTGCTCGGTCGTGGCGCCTGGTGGCTGGCGGTGGGGCTGAACGCCGGCGGGGCGCTGCTGCATGTGGTGGCGCTGACATACGGACCGCTCACCGTCGTCCAGCCGCTGGGCGCGCTCACTCTGGTCGCGGCCGTGCCGCTGGGCGCGCGCCGCGCCGGCCGGCAGGTCAGCCGCGGTGAGTGGCGCGGCACGGCCTGCACACTGGCCGGTCTCGGGATCATCCTGCTCACGGCCGCGGGCACCGCGCCGAGTGACACGCTCACGCTGCCGCAGGCACTGGGTGTGGCGGGTGTGGCGATGGCCCTGGTCGCTCTGCTGACCAGGCCGGGAGCCCGTCCGGGCCTGCGGCACGCGGCGGCCTCCGGGATCACATCGGGCGTCGCCTCGGCCCTCACTCAGACGGTCACCGTCGCCGCGACGGCGCGCGGCACCGACGCGCCGCCGATCTGGCAGACGGCGGCCGTGGCCCTGCTGGTCGCGGCCTTCGCGTCGGGCGGTCTGCTGCTGTCGCAGACGGCCTACCGAGGCGGACTCGGAGCGCCACTCGCGGTGCTGACCCTGGCCAACCCGGTCGCGGCGGCCGCCATAGGCATGACGCTCCTGGGCGAACGGCTCCAGGGAGGCGTCGCGGGCGCGGCGGGCGCACTCGCCGGGGCCGTGGTCGCGGCACGTGGAGTGGTCCTGCTGACCCGGACGGCGGCGGCGAGTGCGGCGGAGGCCGCCTCCGAACCGGCGGCCGTACCGCCTTCCGTCCCGGCGGTGCCGGTACCGCTGCCGGAGACGGCCGCCGCCGGAATACCGTCGCCGCGCGTCCCGGCCGAGCCGGCGCTCCTCGCCGCCGCGCGGCCGACCGTGCCCGCCGTGGTCGTCGCCCGGTTGGCCGTGTACGGCGCCGCTGTCTGGGGGATACCGAAGCCGGTGCCGCCGCGGCCCGGTGACTTCGCCGCGAGGAGGTCCGGCGGCGTGGATTCTCCCGGCCACACGCACTGGCCACGGAGGCGCCGGAGGCGTTGCCGCGCCAAGGTGTGAAGCTGCGCTGTTGGGCCGCTTAAGAAATCCTCGATGGACCGGACGGCCGGCGCTCGGCAGATTGGTGCGTGACAAGGTCGGCGATCATTCCGGCCGGCACCATTACCCCCGGGAGCGCCACCCATGAAGGCACTTGTGAAGCAGACGGCCGAGCCGGGGCTGCGGCTCATGGATGTGCCGGAGCCGGAGACCGGCGACGGCGACGTGCTGATCAAGGTTCTCCGTACCGGCATCTGCGGTACCGACCTGCATATCCGCTCCTGGGACGGCTGGGCGCGGCAGGCCGTGACGACACCGCGCGTCCTCGGCCACGAGTTCGTCGGCGAGGTCGCCGCGGTCGGCGCCGGCGTACGGGACATCGCCGTCGGCGATCTTGTCAGTGGCGAGGGCCATCTCGTCTGCGGCAAGTGCCGCAACTGTCTCGCCGGCCGCCGGCATCTCTGCCGCAGCACCGTCGGTCTCGGTGTCGGCCGCGACGGCGCGTTCGCCGAGTACGTCGCACTGCCCGCCTCGAATGTCTGGGTGCATCGCGCCGAGGTGAGCCTCGATGTCGCCGCGATCTTCGATCCGTTCGGCAACGCCGTGCACACCGCGCTGTCCTTTCCGCTCGTCGGCGAGGACGTACTGATCACGGGCGCGGGCCCCATCGGGATCATGGCCGCGGCCGTCGCCCGGCACGCCGGCGCCCGCAATGTCGTGATCACCGATGTCAGCCCGCACCGCCTGGAACTCGCCCGCAAGGTGGGCGCCACCCTCGCCCTCGATGTGTCGGACACCGATATCGCCGAGGCGCAGCGGCGGCTCGGCCTCAAGGAGGGCTTCGACATCGGCCTGGAGATGTCCGGTCGTCCCGAGGCCATGCGCGACATGGTCGACAACATGACGCACGGCGGCCGGATCGCCATGCTCGGCCTGCCCGCCGACGAGTTCGCCGTCGACTGGTCGAAGATCGTCACGTCCATGATCACGATCAAGGGCATCTACGGCCGTGAGATGTTCGAGACCTGGTACGCGATGACCGTGCTGCTCGAAGGAGGTCTCGACCTCACTCCGGTGATCACCGGGAGCTATGGATACCAGGACTTCGACGCCGCGTTCGACGAGGCGGCCACCGCCCGCAGCGGCAAGATCATTCTCGACTGGACCGCCTGACCGCCTGACCGCCTGATCGTGCGGCCTTCAGGCCGTCCGGCCCGGCAGTCAGACGGTCCAGGGCGTGTCGCGCGCAGCGCGGCGGCGTGCCTTTCCCGCCCCTCACCCGCCTTCCAAGGAGCCTCTCATGTACGCGTCCGTCCGGGACGACCTCCGTACCACCCTCGACGAGATCCGCGACGCCGGTCTCTTCAAGCCCGAGCGCGTGATCTCCACTCCGCAGAGCGCGTCCGTCGCCGTCACCGCCGGCGGTGCGCCCGGTGCCGTCCTGAACTTCTGCGCCAACAACTACCTCGGCCTCGCCGATCATCCCGAGGTCGTCGCCGCCGCGAAGGAGGCCCTCGACCGCTGGGGTTACGGCATGGCCTCCGTACGCTTCATCTGCGGGACCCAGGAGATCCACAAGGAGCTGGAGCAGCGCCTGTCCGCGTTCCTCGGCCAGGAGGACACGATCCTCTACTCGTCCTGCTTCGACGCCAACGGCGGTGTCTTCGAGACGCTCCTCGGCCCGGAGGACGCCGTCATCTCCGACGCCCTCAACCACGCGAGCATCATCGACGGCATCCGGCTCTCCAAGGCCCGCCGCCTCCGGTACGCCAACCGCGACCTGGCCGACCTGGAGACCAGGCTCAAGGAGTCGCAGGACGCGCGGCGCCGGCTGATCGTCACGGACGGTGTCTTCTCCATGGACGGCTATGTCGCGCCGCTCGCCGAGATCTGCGACCTCGCCGACCGTTACGACGCGATGGTCATGGTCGACGACTCGCACGCCGTCGGCTTCGTCGGCCCCGGTGGCCGCGGCACCCCGGAACTGCACGGCGTGATGGACCGCGTCGACATCATCACCGGCACCCTCGGCAAGGCCCTCGGCGGTGCGTCCGGCGGCTATGTCGCGGCCCGCGCCGAGATCGTCGCGCTGCTGCGCCAGCGTTCCCGTCCGTACCTGTTCTCCAACTCGCTCGCACCGGTCATCGCCGCCGCGTCCATCAAGGTCCTCGATCTGCTGGAGAGCGCGGACGAGCTGCGGGACCGGCTGAACGCCAACACCGCGCTGTTCCGTACGCGGATGGCCGAGGCGGGCTTCGAGATCCTGCCCGGCGACCACGCCATCGCGCCGGTCATGATCGGCGACGCCGCCGAGGCGGGCCGGATGGCGGAGCTGCTCCTGGAGCGCGGTGTGTATGTGATCGGCTTCTCGTATCCGGTCGTCCCGATGGGCCAGGCGCGGATCAGGGTGCAGCTCTCCGCCGCGCACTCCACGGCCGATGTGGAGCGGGCGGTCGCGGCGTTCGTCGACGCGCGGGAAGCGATGAAGCGGGAGAGCTGACCGGGCCGGACGGCCCGCGCTCCGGGCGGCGGCTCCGCCGGTGCGGCGCCCGGCGCGGGCCCGCGTCCGTCATGACGCTCCGGGCTGGCAAAATGGGTGAGTGATCGACCCCCGGCGGCTGCGCATCCTGCGGGCCGTGGCGGACCACCGTACGGTGACCGCCGCGGCCGCCGCGCTGTATCTCACTCCTTCCGCCGTCTCCCAGCAGCTCGCCGCGCTGGAGCAGGAGAGCGGCCATGCCCTGCTGTCGCGCAGCGGCCGTGGCGTACGGCTGACCGCGGCCGGTGAGATCCTGCTCTCCCACACGCACGCCGTCCTCGCCCAGTTGGAACGGGCCGAGGCCGAGCTCGCGGCGTACGCCGGCGGCGCGGCGGGTGAGGTGACGGTCGCCGCCTTCGCCACCGGCATCGCGGAGGTGCTGGCTCCGGCCCTCCGGCGGCTGGCGGGACCGCATCCCGGCATCCGGGTCCGGGTCCGCGACGCCGAGGGTGACGAGAGCCTGCCGATGGTGCTCGACGGACAGGCGGATCTGGCGGTCGCGGTCGAATACCGCGGCGCACCGCGCGAGGACGACCTGCGGCTGTCCCGGGTGGCGCTGTACGCGGAGCCGTTCGACGCGGTCCTGCCCGCCGCGCATCCGCTCGCTCTCGCTCCGGAGGTCGCTCTCGCGGAACTGGCCGACAGCGACTGGATCGGTCCGTATCCGGGCAATCCCTGCCACGACGTGATGCAGCTCGCCTGCGAACTGGCGGGCTTCCAGCCGCGCCAGGTGCACTCCTCGGACGACTTCCGCGCGGTCGTCGCTCTCGCCGGCGTGGGCGCCGGGGTCGCACTGGTCCCGCGCTCCGCGCTGCGCGCCATGGAGCTGAAGGGCACGGTCGTACGTCCCGTGGCCGGCCCGGCCGCGACGCGCAGGGTCTTCGCCGCCGTACGCCGCGGCGCGCAGGACCATCCGCTGATCCGGCCCGTCCTGGACGCTCTGGCCGAGGAAGCGGCCGGACTGACGACCGGCTGAGCGGCTCCCGGAGGCCGGCGGCGGACGGGTCTCAGCGCAGCAGCGACACCACGAGGACCAGGACGGTCGCGAGTCCCACCGCCATGGTCGTGAGACGGGAGACGCGCCGGCGGGACGGCAGCGGGACCACCTCGGTCCGCTCCCTGCCGGGAAAGACATAGAAGATCCGGTCCGGTTCGGTCATGATCTCCACCCGGGCCAGTGCGAGAGACCGGAGATCCACGCGCCGGGCCACCTCACCCTTGCGCCGGACGAGCAGCCGCTCGATCCCGGGGCGGTGTTCGGACGCCACCTCGTCCGGCAGTTTCCGGAATCCGGTGAGTACGGCGCTGTGCCAGTCACCGTCGCGTTCCATCCGTCGCCGGACCGGATAGGGCGCGCGCTTCAGCGGCAGCGACAGCCGCTCGCCGCCGGGCGTGTGGCGGACGGTCCCTTCGGTCCAGGAGGTGGTCCTGCCCTTGCCGCCGCAGGCCGGATGCGCCACCAGACCGGAGCTCTCGCAGTGGTCGCAGCTCACCGTCCCTCTGCCCGCGCACTCCGCGCACGGAGTGATACCGCGCCCGCGGCAGCCGGCGCAGGCCGCTTCCCGGCGGCCGCACGTGGCGCAGGTGATTCGCTCACTCGGAGAGCCGGGCGCGGGCCGCGCCGAGGACGGCCGGCCGCGCTCGCGCCGGCGTTTCCCGGTGTCGCCGCAGGCGGTGCACGAGTCCACTCCCAGGCAGTCCGCGCAGACGGCCGTCGGCGCGCAGTCGTGCCGTCCTCGCCCGAGGCAGCGCGGACACTGGATCCTGCCGTCGTCACACGCGCAGACGCTCTCGCGCTCCGAGTCGCGGAGCACCAGCGTCAGTCTCCGCGCCGTCGCGGGATTTTTCGGCGGGTCGACGGGATGGTCCTCGATGGCTCCCTCATACCTCGGGCGCGACGACAGATCGATCGAGCCGTGCTCCGTACGCTCCTTCTCCGCGCGGGTCTCCACGGACCAGGTGATGGCGAATTCGACGATCTGCGACCGTACGATCCGCGGTCCCTGGAGCACCGGACTCGCGCCCTGGCGGGACGGTCCGAGGCACTGGGAGACGGCCTTGAGCAGCTCTTCCTCGGGTGGTGCTTCGGCCATGGCAGCCTTCCTCCGTCCCCGCCGCGGACCGTGCCGCGCAGACCGAAGGGTAGAGGGCGCCCGATGTGTCCTCAAGTGCCCGATGCGGGGCGCTCGTTGTGGTTCGGCGGGAGCGCGGGAGCGCGACGGCATTTTCGCCCGCGCGCCCGCGCCTCCTTCATACCTGCCCGCGCCCCGTCCATGGCGGCGGCGCTCAACCGCCGCCAAGAACACGGCGGCGCCTCGCCGCTGTCGGCGACAGGCCCTCGCCGGGCCTCAGGACAGCAGGCTGGGCGCCGCCCGGTCCAGCACCGAGGTCACCCGGTCCCAGGTCTCCATGTCCCGCTCCACCGGCGGAAGTCCGGGACCCCGGCCCGTCTGCCACGCCGTCGCGATCGCCACCGGGTCCTCGCCCGTCGCCGCCGAGGCGGCCAGCGCGGCGGCGCCGAGCGCGACCAGTTCGCCGCTCTCGGGCACGATCAACTGGCGGCCGGAGAGCCGTCGTACGGTCTCCACCCACATACGGCCCTGCGCGCCACCGCCGACCAGCCGCAGCGGTCGGTTCGCGACCTCCGGCGCCGCCGGGTCGAGACCGCAGGCGCGCAGCACCTCGTCCAGCGCGCGCAGCACCGTGACGGCCGCGCCCTCGTAGGCCGCGCCCAGCAGTTGCTGCGGAGTGGTGTCATGGCGCAGTCCCGTCAGCAGCCCGGAGGCGGCGGGCAGGTCGGGAGTGCGTTCGCCGTCGAGATACGGCAGCAGTACGGCTTCGCCGCCGGGCACCGCGTCCTCGCGGTCCAGCCGGAGCAGCTCCGCCACCTTGTCGACGGCGAGCGTGCAGTTGAGGGTGCAGCCCAGCGGCAGATAGGTGCCGTCGGCCGCGGCGAACCCGGAGAGCGCGGCGGAGTCGGGACGGGTGCGGGTCGCGGCGAACACCGTGCCGGACGTACCGAGGCTCAGCACCGGATGGTCCAGCAGCCCGGCGCCTCCCAGGCCCAGGCCGACGGCCGCGCTCATGTTGTCGCCGGTGCCCGCGGCGACGGCGATACCGGCGGGCAGGCCGAGTTCCGCCGCCGACCCGGCGGTGAGCGAACCGATCCGGGCGCCGCCGGTCTTCGCGACGTCCGGCAGCAGGGCCGGGTCCAGGCCGAGGAGCGCGAGCAGCTCGGGGTCGTACTCACCGGTGGCGGTCGAGTACCAGCAGGTGCCCGAGGCGTCTCCGGGATCGGTGACCGCGGTTCCCGCGAGCCGTTCGGTGAGGAAGTCGTGCGGGAGCCTGACGGCCGCCGCCGCGTCGGCGATGGCGGGGTCGTTCTCCCGCAGCCACTGCCACTTGGACGCGGTCATCGACGCCACCGGTACGGACCCGGTGCGCGCCGTCCAGGCGTCGGGGCCGCCGAGCGCCTCCGTGAGCGCGGCGGCCTGCGGGGCGGAGCGGGTGTCGTTCCACAGCAGCGCCGGGCGCAGCGGCCGGCCGGTCCGGTCCAGTACGACCAGTCCGTGCTGCTGGCCGGCGACCGCTATACCGGTCACGGCCGAGGGAGCGACTCCGGACTCCTTGAGCCCGGCGGCGACCGCCTCGCGCAGTGCGTTCCACCACACCTCCGGGTCTGTCTCGCGCGCGCCGTGTTCGCCGGTCACCCGGTGCGGAGAGCGGCCCACCGCGAGCAGCCGTCCGGTGACGGCGTCGGTGAAGGCGGCCTTCGTGGACTGGGTGGAGCTGTCCACGCCGATCACGACCGGGTTCTGCGACATGGCCGTGGACATGGGCGTACCTCTTTCCCTGACTGGATTCCCCGACTGGATCCCGACCCGCTCCACCGGCCTCGGCGGAGCGGTTTTGGACGTACTAAAAACAAATTACGCGATGGTGTGGCGGACGGGAACTGTGATGCCGATCATCGTCCGTGCCAGAGTGTGCACGCACGTGTTCGACGGGCCGGACGCATCGGACACAGATGAGCGCAGGCGAGGGGTTTTGCGCACCGGCGTCGGGGTGCATTATTAGTCATGTCAGGAAACAAAAAGGTCGGCACGTGCCGGACCTGAGGTACCGAAGGCGGCCAGAGCAATGACGGAACGCTACACTCCCACCCCCGAGGACAAGTTCAGCTTCGGCCTGTGGACCGTGGGCTGGCAGGGCAGGGACCCCTTCGGGGACGCCACCCGCCCCGCACTCGACCCCGTCGAGTCCGTGAAGCGCCTCGCTGAGCTGGGCGCCTGGGGCGTGACCTTCCACGACGACGACCTCATCCCGTTCGGCTCCTCGGACGCGGAGCGCGAGGCGCACATCAAGCGCTTCCGGCAGGCGACCGACGAGCACGGCCTGGTGGTCGAGATGCTCACCACCAACCTCTTCACGCACCCGGTCTTCAAGGACGGCGGCTTCACCGCCAACGACCGCGACGTCCGCCGTTACGCGCTCCGCAAGGTGCTGCGCAATGTCGATCTCGCGGTGGAGCTGGGCGCCAAGACCTTTGTCGCCTGGGGCGGCCGCGAAGGCGCCGAGTCGGGTGGCGCCAAGGATGTACGGGTCGCTCTCGACCGGATGAAGGAAGCCTTCGACCTCCTCGGCGAGTATGTCGTCGAGCAGGGCTACGACCTCAAGTTCGCCATCGAGCCCAAGCCGAACGAGCCGCGCGGCGACATCCTGCTGCCCACCGTCGGCCACGCCCTGGCGTTCATCGAGCGCCTTGAGCGCCCCGAGCTGTACGGCGTCAACCCCGAGGTCGGCCACGAGCAGATGGCCGGGCTGAACTTCCCGCACGCCATCGCCCAGGCGCTCTGGGCCGGCAAGCTCTACCACATCGACCTCAACGGTCAGAGCGGCATCAAGTACGACCAGGACCTGCGCTTCGGCGCCGGCGATCTGCGCGCCGCCTTCTGGCTCGTCGACCTGCTGGAGTCCGCGGGCTGGGAGGGCGCGCGGCACTTCGACTTCAAGCCGCCGCGCACCGAGGACTTCGACGGTGTGTGGGCCTCCGCCGCCGGTGGTATGCGCAACTACCTGATCCTCAAGGAGCGCGCCGCCGCCTTCCGCGCCGACCCGCAGGTCCAGGAGGCGCTGCGCGCCGCACGCCTGGACGAGCTGGCCCTGCCGACCGCCGCCGACGGCGTGGCCGCGCTGCTGGCCGACCGCAGTGCCTACGAGGACTTCGACGTCGACGCCGCCGCCGCTCGCGGAATGGCGTTCGAGCAGCTCGACCAGCTCGCCATGGACCACCTTCTCGGCGCCCGCTGACCCAGGGCTCCGCACGACGAAGCGCGGGCCGGGCCGTCCAAACGGCCCGCCCCGCGCTTCCTGCGTGCCGCTCCGTCCGTCAGCCCGTCCCGCGCCGCACATACGCCACCGGATCGGCCAGTACCGCCCGGACGACCAGCGCCGCCGCGCCGCGCGCCGCGTCTCCGGCCGAGGATGACGCGCGTAGCCGTCCGCTGTCGCGCGGCCACAGACCCGACACCACGCGTGCCGTCAGCTCCCGGTCGGCCGACGGCGACAGCCAGGGCATCAGATCCCGGTAGATCCCGCCGAGCACGACGGCGTCGGGATCGAGGATGTTCACCGCGCCCGACAGCACACGGCCCAGCATCAGCCCGGCCTGCTCGACCGCCGCCACGGCCCGCGTGTCACCGTCGCGCGCCCGGCGCTCCAGCTCCGCCACACCGGGCACGCCGGAGTTCTCGTCGACCCCGGCCGCGCGCAGCAGCGCGGACTGGCCGGCGTACTGCTCCAGACAGCCCCGGGAGCCGCAGCGGCACAGCGGGCCGGCCGCGTCGACGACCACATGGCCGATCTCACCGGCGAAGCCGTGTGCTCCGCGCAGCAGTTCGCCGTCCAGCACGAACGCTCCGCCGACGCCGATCTCACCGGTCAGATAGAGAAACGTGCGCAGCGGGCCGAGGCCGCCGAACCACAGCTCGGCCAGCGCCGCCAGATTGGCCTCGTTCTCCGAACTCACCGGCAGCGCGGGCGCGTCCGGCCGCAGTTCCGCCAGTGCCTTGGCGAACAGCTCCTCGGCCGGGACCCGGTTCCAGCCCAGATTCGGTGCCTGCCGGACCGTGCCTCCCGACACCAGCCCGGGAAGAGCGAGTTGCACGCCGACCGGAAGCAACTGCTGCTCCGCCGCCGACTCCAGTGTGCGCGCGGCGATCCTGGCTCCCCGGGCCAGCACCTCGGCCGGCTGGGCGCCGCGATTGTCGATGTGCTCGGTCAGCCGGACCCGGTCGGTGCCGGACAGGTCGACCACACACACCGACACATAGTCGATGTTGATCTCCACGCCGATGCCGGCGGGCCCGGAGCGTGTCACCTTCAGCACGGTGCCCGGACGCCCGGCCTGGCCGCTGAACGTCTTGCCGGACTCGGAGAGGAAACCGCTCTCCAGCAACTGCTCGACCAGCGAGGACACGGCGGCCCTGGTCAGGCCCACGCGCGCCGCCACACCGGCCCGGGTCGCCTCGCCCTCGTCCCGTACCGCCCTCAGCACAAGGCTCAGATTGTGCCGGCGCACCGTCTCTTTGTCGGCCTTGGGGCCGAGGGAAGTGTGGTTGGTGTTCATCTCGCGAACGAGCCTATGTGATCCGCATCGAGTGTAGGGGGCATCGAGGCAAGCAGATCCGCCACACCGCAGCTTGTTTAAGTTAATTAGTAATAATCGTTGACAGCGTACGGACACGCGGCCACAGTCTTCGTCGTGGCGCCGTCGCCGTGATCTCGGGTCGGCGGGGCGCCCGGAAACCCCAACTCTCGGGAGACATCACGTGACTTCGCATCGTGCAGGGATGATGCGTGCCCGGCGTGCGGCGGCGGCCCTGGGGGCCGCCGCCCTGATCGGGGTGGCGGTGCCCGCGGCACACGCCACCGGCGCCTCCGCCCCGGCCGGCGCCGACGACCAGGGCGCACCGCGCTACTACGACAGCGGTCTGGCCCCCACGCCCTACATGGGCTGGAACACCTACTACGGTCTGGGCGCTCCGACGGAGAGCCAGGTCAAGAGCGTCGCGGACTATCTGGTCAGCAGCGGCCTCAAGAAGACCGGCTATGACATCGTCTGGCTGGACGGCGGCTGGCAGGCCGACGATCCGCGCGACAGCCGGGGACGTCTGACGGCCCATGCCGACCGGTTCCCGTCCGGCCTTCCGTCGCTGGTGAGCTATCTCCACGCCCGCGGTCTGAAGGCGGGGATCTACACCGACGCCGGGACGTACGACGGTGGCAAGAGCTGCGGCCTCGGCAGCCGCGGCTACTACGAGAAGGACGCCAAGCAGTTCGCGGACTGGAAGTTCGACGCGATCAAGGTCGACTTCCTGTGCGGGATCTCCGCGAAGCTCGATCCCGGGCCCGCGTTCAAGGAGTTCAGCGACGCGGTCGCCAAGTCGGGCCGGCGGATGCTGCTGAATCTCTGCAATCCGCTCACCGACGACTGGGGTGTGCCGCACACTCCGGCGCAGGACGCGCACAACGCGTACACCTACGGTCCGACGACCGGCGACTCCTGGCGTACCGGTACCGATCTCGCCTGGGGCACTCCCACGGCCGGTCAGTGGCCCAACATCCTGCGCAGCGCCGACGCCAACGCCTGGCATCCGGAGGCGCAGGGCCCCGGCCACTACAACGATCCCGACTATCTGGTCCCGATGCGGAAGATGGCGGACGGTTCGTACGAGCTGTCCCAGGAGGAGTCCACCACGCAGCTCGTGCTGTGGGCCGAGATGGGCGCTCCTCTGGTCATCGGCTCGGACCCGCGCACACTGCCGCAGGCGATGATCGACACACTGCGCAACCCGGAGATCATCGCCGTCGACCAGGACCCGCTCGCCATCCAGGGCGTACGGGTCGCCACCGACGCCACCGGTGATGTCTACAGCAAGGTGCTCCAGGGCTCCGGCAAGCGCGCGGTCGTCCTGCTCAACCGCTCCGAGCAGGCCGTCGAGCGCACGGTGGAATTCGCCGACACCGGGCTGACGGGCGAGATCGCCGTCCGCGACCTGCGGGCCAGGAAGAACGCCGGTACGCACACCGGCTCCTACACGGTCACGGTGCCGGCGCACGGCACGGCCTTCTTCAAGCTGTCCGGCAAGGACGCCGCTCCCGGTGTCTCGCTCGGCTCGCGTTCCTCGGCGAGTCCCGCGCTGGTGCGCGACGGCGACAGGCTCACCGCGTTCACCCGTGGTACGGACGGTTCGCTGCGGCAGCAGACGGGCCGTGACGGCCACTGGTCGTCCGGCACCACGAGCCTGGGCGGACCGACCAGGGGCGAGATCCTCGGCCAGCCCGCCGCGTACGCCTCGGCGCACGGCCGTATCGATGTCTTCGTGCGCGGCACGGACAACGCGACGTACCGCCGTGTCTTCAGCGGCGGACGCTGGGGCGGCTGGCAGCACCTGGGCGGCCGGATCACGGACGCGCCGAGCGTCGCCTTCCGGGGTCCGGACGACTGGACCGTCTTCGCCCGCGGTCTGGACGGGCTCATCTGGTCGCGCGGTCCGAGCGGTGACTGGACCACGCTCAGCGCGCCCGGAGGCCTTCCCGTCTACGGGCGTCCCTCGGCGGTCACGGACTCGGCGGGCAGCACCCATGTCGCCGTACGCACCTCGGACGACTCGGTCTGGGAGCGGGTGCGCGACGCGTCCGGCGCCTGGTCGGAGTGGTCCTCGCTGGGCGGTACGGTCAGCGGCAGCCCGACGCTGGTGGCGTCCGGGGACACCGTGCGGCTCTACGCCCGAGCCAGTGACTACACCCTCTGGACGCGGTCCTACGCGGCCGGTGGTACGGACGGCTGGGGCGGCTGGTCCGCGCGCGCCGAATTCGTGAGCGGTGTCTTCAACGGCGCGCTCGGAGCCACCGCGGGCCCGGACGGCACGGTGCTGACGGTGTTCCGCGGTGTGGACGGTCTGGTCCACCAGAGCGCTCTCTGACTGGTCTGGCTGACTGGTCTGGCTGACCGGTCCGGCTGACCGGTCCGGTCGGTTCACCGGGTGCCGCCGGGACGCCTCAGGGCCCGGCGGCACCCGGTCGTAAATAAATTAGTAATTAATCTTGACGCTGCTACGACAGCACGTCAGTCTGTATCCGCCGAACGAGAGCCCGGCCGTCAGGGGGTCCGGCTCCGTTCCGTGGGCGTATAGGGAGTTCTTCCATGATCACCTCAGAACCCAGCCGCCGCCGGTTTCTCGCGGGAGCGGGCGCCGTCGGCGCCGCCGCGCTGATGAGTGGCTGTGTCACCTCCAGCCCGAGCGGCACCAGCGAGTCGGGCGGCGCGGTCACCCTGCAGTCGAACCTCTCGTCACCGCAGGCCAAGGCCGCGATGGAGCAGCTCACCGACGCGTTCAACAAGCGCGGTGGCGCGACGGCGAAGCTCAACACGGTCGCGTCCGAGACCTTCCGCACCCAGCTTCCGACCTATCTCACCTCGGCCAACCCGCCGGACCTCCTCACCTGGTATCCCGGATCCGTCGCCGAGTCGTACGCCAAGAAGGACCTGCTGCTCGACGTCAGCGACATCTGGACCAAGCCGGAGCTGGCCGGCTACTCCGACGCCCAGAAGAAGCTCTGCACCTCCGCCGACGGCAAGAAGGTCTTCGTCCCGACCTCCTACTACTGGTGGGGCGTCTTCTACCGGAAGTCGAACTTCGCCAAGTGGGGCGTCCAGGAGCCCAAGACCTGGGACGAGTTCCTGGACCTGTGCGACAAGCTCAAGTCCAAGGGCGTCGCACCGATCGGACTGGGCGCCGGCGGCAACACCGCCTGGGTGGCCTCCTCCTGGTTCGACTACCTCAACATCCGGATCAACGGCGCGCAGTACCACCGCGACCTGCTCGCCGGCAAGCACCGCTTCGACGACCCCGAGATCCGCAAGGTCTTCGACCGGTGGGACGAGGCACTGCCGTTCTTCGACCCCAACGGCAAGGCGATTCCGTTCCAGGACGCCACCACCGCTCTCCTCCAGGGCCGTACCGGCATGATGCTGATCGGCACCTTCTTCGCGGACGCCGCGCCGAAGGGCGAGCTGGACGACATCGACTTCTTCCGCTTCCCGGTCATCGACCCGAAGGTCCCGATGGCCGAAGAGGCGCCCACCGACGGCTACTTCGCCAGCGCCCGCACCGGCCGCGAGGACGAGGTCAAGGAGCTGATGCGCTACCTGGCCAGCGCCGAGGCGCAGGAGATCTACCTCAAGGGCTCCTCCGGCACCGCGCTGCCCACCCACCCGGACGCCAAGGACAGCGGAACGCCGCTGGTCAAGAAGGGCCGCGAACTGGTCGAGAGCGCCGCGGAGGTCACTCAGTTCTTCAACCGCGACTCCAGCGACGCCCTGCAGCCCTCCGCCGACAACGCGCTCACCCGCTATCTCGCCAAGCCCAAGGAGATCGGCTCGATCCTCACCACCTGGCAGCGGGACGCGCAGAAGATCTGGAGCCAGTGAGATGGCGGTCCTCACCGCGGTACGGCGGCGAAAGGGAGCGACCCGGGTCCCGCCCGTGGTCCTCGCCTTCGTCCTCATACCACTGCTCGCCGAGGCGTTCTGGGTGTTCTGGCCGGCGCTCCAGGGTTTCTATCTCTCCCTGACCAACTGGGACGGCGTCTCGGCTCCGGAGTTCATCGGCCTCGGCAACTTCCGCGAGATGCTCGGCGACAGCGTCTTCCGTACCGCCGTCGTCGACACCGTGCTCTGGCTGCTGCTCTTCGGCGGGCTCTCCGCGATCCTCGGCCTCGGCGCCGCGCTGCTGCTCCAGCAGGAGCGCCGCGGAGTCGGCTTCTACCGGGCCGCGCTCTTCCTCCCGGTCGTGTTCTCGCTCGTCGCCACCGCGCTGGTGTGGCAGGCGATGTACCAGCCGGACGGTCTGATCAACAAGACGCTCGAAGGCGTCGGCCTCGGCAGCCTCACCCATGCCTGGCTCGCCGACCAGGACACCGCGCTGTACGCCGTGATCGTGCCGGCCCTGTGGCGCCAGATCGGCTATGTGATGGTGCTGTACCTCGCCGGGCTCAAGGGCATCGACCCGGTGCTCTACGAAGCGGCGAAGATGGACGGCGCGTCCCGCCGGCAGCAGTTCCGCCACATCACACTGCCGCAGCTCAGCAGCGTCAACGCCGTCGTCCTGTCGGTCATCGTCATCGACTCGCTGCGTTCGTTCGATGTCGTCTGGGCGCTCACCCGCGGCGGTCCGTACCACTCCTCCGAGCTGCTCAGCACCTATATGTACTCCACCGCCTTCCAGTCGCTGCGGCTGGGATACGGCTCCGCTCTCGCCGTCGTGATCTTCGTGCTGGCCTTCGGGGTCATCGCGTCCTATCTCGTCCGCGCCTTCCGGGAGGCCGACTGATGACCGTCACCCACGCCTCCGCGCCGGCCACCGAGAAGCGGGACACGGCGGCCACCGGCCCGCAGCCCGACCCCGGCCCGCGCGCGCGGCGCCGCGCCTGGGCGACCGCGAGCTTCCATCTCAGCGCCGGGCTGCTGTCCCTGCTCTGGCTGCTGCCGATCGCTCTCGTACTGGTCACCAGCGTCAGGTCCTTCGACGACATCTCCGCCAACGGCCTCGGCGGCCTGCCGCACTCCTTCACCCTGGACGGCTTCCGCCAGGCCTGGGTGGACGGCGGCCAGCAGCGCGCACTGATCAACAGCCTGCTGGTCACCGTGCCCACCGTGCTGCTGTCGCTCCTGCTGGCCTCGATGGCCGCGTTCGGACTCAGCCGCTACGACCTGCCGGGACGCCGCACACTGCTGCTCCTGATGCTCGGCGGCAATCTGCTTCCGCCGCAGATCCTGCTGATCCCGGTCTCCCGGATCAGCGAGACACTGGGCCTGTACGACAGCCTGTACGCACTCATCGGCGTCCAGGTCGGCTTCGGCGTCGGCTTCTACGTCTTCGTCCTGCACGGATTCATGCGGTCCATCCCGCCCGAGATCCAGCAGGCCGCGGTCATCGACGGCGCCGGGCCCTGGCAGATCTACCGGCGCATCATCCTGCCGCTGGCCACACCCGCCCTCGCCGCGCTGAGCGCCCTCTCCTTCACCTGGATCTTCAACGATCTGCTGTGGGCCATCACCGTGCTGCGGACGGACAGCCAGATGCCCATCACCGCCTCGCTCATCGGGCTCCAGGGCCAGTACGTCTCCATGTGGAACGTCATCGCGGCCGGCTCCGTCATCGCCGCGGCCCCCACCGTCCTCGTATTCCTGCGGTTCCAGCGCCACTTCGTCGCCGGACTCAATCTGGGAGCAGTCAAGTGACCCCGCACGACCGGCGACCGCACGACGGGAAACCGCACGACCGGTGGATCCTGCGCACCGAGAACACCACGTACGCGGTCGCACTCGCCGGAGACGGCCAGTGGGCCGAGCTGACCGCCTGGGGGCCGCACGGCGTCGAGACCGGTCCCTCGGCACTCGACTGGTCCCGCCGTACGCACTTCATCACTCCCGCCGACGCCGCGCCCGCCGAGTACATCCCGTACGGGCTGCGGCCGTTCACCGGCGCCGACCTGGTCGCCCAGCGGCCCGGCGAGGAACGCGGCGTGTGGTGGCGGTTCACCGACGCCACCGAGGACGGCGACCGGGCACTGCGGCTGGTCTTCACCGACGAGCTGCTCGGGCTGACCGCGGCGCTCTGCTACGAGGCCGTTCCCGGCACCGATGTGATCCTCCGCTGGACCGAGCTGACCTGCACCGGGGACACGGAACTACGCCTGGAACGCTTCGACTCGGCGGCCGTGAACATCCCCGCCGAGGCCGGCGCCCGGCTCACCTGCCTCACCGGCCAGTGGGCGCGGGAGTTCCAGCTCACCCAGCTCGAACTGGCCCGCGGCCGCTTCGAGATGGCCTCCACCCAGGGCGTACCGGGCCACGCGTACGCGCCCTGGCTCGCCGTCCAGGACGCCGCGAGCCCCGCCGAGGGCGCCACGCCCACCTACGGGATCGCCCTGGAGTGGTCCGGGAACTGGCACATCACCGCCGACGCCGAGCCCGGCGGAGCGGTCCGGGTCCGGGCGGGACGGCTGCCTCACGAGAGCGCCGTCCGGCTCGCGTCCGGCGCCACCCTCACCACTCCGAGGCTCGCCTGCGCCTTCAGCCCGGACGGCCTCGACGGTCTCGCCCGGGTCTGGCACCGCTACGAGCGGCATCTCACCGGCGACCGCATGGACCGCCCGCGCAAGGTCCTCTACAACTCGTGGGAGGCCACCGGCTTCGACGTCGACGCCGCGAGCCAGCTCGAACTGGCCCGCATCGCCGCCGACATGGGCGCGGAGCTGTTCGTCGTCGACGACGGCTGGTTCACCGGCCGGCCCGACGACACCGGCGGCCTCGGCGACTGGCATCCGGACCCGGCGTCCTTTCCCGACGGCTTCGACCATTTCGTCTCGCGGGTGCGCGACCTCGGCATGGACTTCGGCCTGTGGATCGAACCGGAGGCCATCAGCCCCAACTCCGCGCTGTACGCCGAACATCCCGAGTGGGTCTACCGCGTCGAGGGCCGGCCCGCCACGCTCGTACGCAACCAGCTTCTGCTCGACCTCGGCCGCGTGGACGTCCAGGACTTCGTCCTCGCCACCCTCGACCGGCTCCTCGGCGACCATGACATCAGCTATCTCAAGTGGGACATGAACCGTCCGCCGACCGAACGCGGCCGGCCAGGCGCCGGTCCGGTCGAGCGGCAGGATCTCGACGCCGCGCATGTGGCCGGCTATCTGCGGGTCCTCGACCATCTGCGGACCGAGCACCCGCATGTCACCGTCGAGGGCTGCGCGGGCGGCGGCGGCCGGATCGAGCACGCCACCATCGCGCGTACCGACGTGGTGTGGCCCAGCGACAACACCGCGCCGCTCGACCGGCTCTCCATCCAGTACGGCTATCTGCACGCCCACGCGCCGCACACGATGAGCTCCTGGGTCACCGACTCGCCCGGAGTCTTCGATCCGCGGCCACGCTCGCTCGCCTTCCGCTTCGTCAGCTCGGCGGCCGGTGTCCTCGGTATCGGCGCGGACATCCGCACCTGGCCGGAGGAGCGGCGCGCCGAGGCGGCGGAGTGGATCGCCCGCTACAAGGAGATCCGCGAGGTGATCCATCACGGAGAGGTCGGTCTGCTGAACACACCGGCCGACGCCACCTGCGGAGTCCAGTACGAGGAGCCAGGCGGCGGCCGGGTCGTCGTCACGGCCTGGAACACCGGCCGCCTCGACGGCGCGCCGCTGGTGCCGGGACGGCCGGCCCGGCTGCGGCTGCGCGGTCTCGACGCCGCCGCGCGCTACCGTGACGCCGCGTCAGGCCAGGTCTACAGCGGCGCCCATCTGGTCCACTCCGGGCTGCCGTTCGCCTGGACCGAACGGTACGACGCGGAACTCGTCGTGCTCGTACGGCAGTAGGCCGGCCACGGACCGCGCAGTCATTACAGTCGCCAGGGCGCCGCAGGCAGCCTCGCACCTCAAGGAGTCGACCCGCCTCATGAACGGAACCGCACGCTTCACCGACCGCGTCGCCGTGGTCACCGGAGCAGCCCAGGGCATCGGCGCCGCCACCGCCGAGCGCCTCGCCGCCGAGGGCGCCGCCGTGGTGCTCGCCGATGTCGCCGCGGACCTCGCGGAAGGCGTCGCCGCGCGCATCCGCGCGGACGGCGGCCGCGCCGTGGCCGTCCCGGCGGACGTCGCGGACCAGGGCGGCTGGGACCGGATCGTGGCCGCCGCACACGGCTTCGGACCCGTCGGCGTGTTCGTCAGCAACGCCTACACGGTGGAGGTCGCTCCCGCGCACGAGATGTCCCTCGCCTCCTGGGAACGACAGCTCGCCGTGAATCTCACCGGCGGATTCCTCGGCTTCAAAGCCGTCCTGCCCGATCTGCGCGCGCAGCGCGGCGCGGTGGTGCTGACCTCCTCCGTCCACGCGCACAAGGGCATCCCGGGTCATCCCGCCTACGCCGCGTCCAAGGGCGCGCTGCTCTCGCTCTGCGGACAGCTCGCCGTGGAGTACGGGCCCGACGTACGGGTCAACGCCGTGCTGCCCGGCCCGATCCTCACCGCCGCCTGGGACCGGGTGCCGGCGGAGGACCGGGAGCGCAGCGTCGCCGAGACCGCGGCGCGCCGCTTCGGAACTCCGGAGGAGGTCGCCGCCGCGATCGCCTTCCTCGCGGCCGGTGAAGCCTCCTACATCACCGGAACGAGCCTGCTCGTGGACGGCGGCTGGAGCGTTGTGAAGGCCTCGGCCTGACCGGCCTGCCGGCAGTTCGCCGTACACCACCCGACCAGCAGAAAGGCATAACGACATGACGCCGTACGCGCGCCGCGGAGTGCACGGCCAGACCGTGGAGACTCTCGCGCGCCGGGTGCTCAGCGGGGAGATTCCCGAGGGGGCGACACTCGATCTCGTGGCGTTGCAGGACGAGTTGGACGTCAGTCTGACCGCACTGCGTGAATCGCTGAAGGTACTCGCGGCCAAGGGGATGGTCGACGCACGGCAGAAGCGCGGCACGTTCGTGAGGCCACGCGCCGACTGGAATCTGCTGGACGCGGACGTACTGCGCTGGCAGTTCGCCGGCGGCACCGGCGCGGGGGCCGGCGCCGACATCGGACTGCTGCACAACCTCGGCGAGGTCCGCGGCATCATCGAGCCGGCCGCTGTGCGGCTGGCCGCCGAGCGCCGTACCGACGCCGATCTCGCGGAACTGGAGGCGGCGCTGACCGCGATGGGTGAGGAGGACGGCGGCGCCGCCCACGCGGTCGAGGCCGACCTCGCCTTCCACCGCGCGCTGCTCGCCGCCACCCACAACGAACTGCTGGAACGCATGGAGATGGTCATCGAGTCCGGTCTCGCGCACCGCGACCAGATCGTGCACAGCTCTCCGCACGGCGAGGACCCGGTGCCCAGCCACCGCGCCGTGCTCGACGCCGTCCGGGCGAGAGACCGGGACGCGGCGGAACACGCCATGCGCGTCCTGCTCGACCAGGCGGTACGCGACCTCGACAAGGTCCATGGCACCCCCCACACGAAAGGCTCCGAGGCGAAGTGAAGATCGCTCGCGTCGAAACGTTCCTCGTCCCGCCCCGCTGGCTGTTCTGCCGCATCGAGACCGATGACGGTGTGGTCGGCTGGGGCGAGCCGGTGGTCGAGGGCCGGGCCGAGGTGGTACGGGCCGCGGTCGGCGTCCTCGCCGAATACCTCGTGGGCCAGGACCCGCTGCGGATCCAGGACCACTGGCAGGTCCTGAGCAAGGGCGGCTTCTACCGGGGCGGTCCTGTGCTCTCCAGCGCCGTCGCCGGCATCGACCAGGCGCTGTGGGACATCGCGGGCAAGACCTACGGCGCGCCGGTGCACGGCCTGCTCGGCGGACCGGTACGGGACGAGATCCGCGTATACGCGTGGGTCGGCGGCGATGAACCGGCCCGGCTCACGGAGGAGATCACCGAACAGGTCGAGGCCGGCTTCACCGCCGTCAAGATGAACGCGGCCGGACGCACCTCGCCGATCACCACGCCCGCCGAGACGGCCGCCGTGGTGGACCGGGTCGCCGCGGCGCGGGAGGTCCTCGGGCCGCACCGCGATGTGGCGGTCGACTTCCACGGCCGGTTCAGTCCGGCCTCCGCCCGCCGGGTGCTGAGCGAGATCGGCCCGCTGCATCCGCTGTTCGCGGAGGAACCGCTGCTGCCGGAGCAGGGACATCTGCTGGCCGCGCTGGTGGCCGCCAGCCCCGTACCCATCGCGACGGGTGAACGGCTCTACGGGCGGGCGGAGTTCCTGCCCGCGCTCGCCGCGGGCATCGCCGTCGCCCAGCCCGATCTCTCGCACGCCGGTGGTATCTCGGAGGTCCACCGGATCGCGACCCTCGCCGAGACCTACGGAGTGCAGCTCGCGCCGCACTGTCCGCTCGGGCCGATCGCGCTCGCCGCCAGCCTCCAGCTCGCCTTCAGCACACCGAACTTCCTCATCCAGGAGCAGAGCAGAGGCATCCACTACAACAAGGACGCCGATCTGCTGTCGTATCTCGTCGACACCGAGCCGTTCCGGTTCACCGACGGAAAGGCGCGCAGGACGGATCTGCCGGGACTCGGCATCACCGTCGACGAGCAGGCGGTACGCGCGGCCGACCGCACGGGACACGCGTGGCGCAACCCGGTGTGGCGGCACACGGACGGGTCCTTCGCGGAATGGTGAGCGAACCGGGCGGTGAGGCGGCGGGCGGTGAGGCGGTGGGCGGGAGCCCGTCCGGGCTCCGGATCACCACGGACCCGGCCCACGGCGGACGTTGGACATCGCTGCGCGCGGACGGCGCCGGTGACGGCGCCGTCCGCGAATGGCTGTGGCACCGGGACGAGCCGCGCAGGGCCGGTGTCCGGCCCGGCGACGCCTTCGCCGACGCGGGTGGTCTGGAGGAGTGCGTTCCCACGGTGCGCGGGACACCCGACCACGGTGACGCCTGGGCGCGGCCATGGCGTCAGGACGGCGACGAGCAGTCCGTCGGCTGTCCCGACTTCCGGCTCGTCCGGCGCATACATGACAGCCTGCATGGACGGTTGGCCGTCGACTACCGGCTGACCGCCGAGCCCGGCTACCGCTTCCTGTGGGCCGCGCACGCGCTGCTGGACGTCTCCGAGCGGGGACGCGTGGTCCTGCGGGACGGCGCGGCCGTCCGGCTCTATCCCGACGGCGGATCCCGCTGGACTCCGGGCGTCTGGCCCGAGGTGGACGGCGTACCGCTCGACCGGCTCGGACCGGACGACGGTACGGCCCTCGGCGCGGTGGTCGACACCGCCGAGGTGTCCGTACGGGACGGGGCCGACGGACTGAGTCTCGCGGTCGAGGCCGAGGGCCAGCCCGTCTCCGTCGCCCTGTGGCGCAATCTCGGCGGCTTTCCCGAGGACGCGCCGTATCGCTCCATCGGTGTCGAGCCGATGCTCGGCCGGGTCTTCGACCTGGCCGCGGCCGGTGAGGGAGACGCCGCGTGCGTCCCGGCGTCCGGCGAGGTCCGCTGGCGGCTCGTCCTGACGGCGACGCACCACTCTTGAGTACATACAGGAAAGGAATCCCTCCCGTGGATCTGCTGGCAGCCCTGCGCTCCCACCGTCTTCTGGCCATCGTGCGCGGCGGCGACGCCGACGCGGCGCTGAAGACCGTACTGACGCTGGTCGAGGAAGGCGTCGCGCTGATCGAGGTCTCGCTCAGCGGCCGGGACGCACTCGATGTCATCGCCCGTGCCAGAGCCGCGCTCGGTCCGGACGCGCCGCTCGGCGCGGGAACCGTCCTCGGCGCCGACGACGCGCGCGCCGCGCACCGGGCCGGCGCGGACTTCATCGTCACACCGGCGGTCAGCGACGGCATCACCACCGCGCGGGAGCTGGGGCTTCCGGTCCTCGCCGGTGTGATGACACCGTCGGACATCCTGTCCGCGCGCCGGCTGGGCGCCGAGGCGTTCAAGATCTTCCCGGCGGAGCAGGCGGGCGGTCCCGGCTATCTGCGCGCGCTGCGCGGACCCTTTCCCGAGCTGCCCTTCGTGCCTGTCGGAGGAGTGGACGCGGAGGCCGCGCGGGAGTATCTGGCACGCGGCGCGGTGGCCGTGGGCGTCGGCTCGCCGCTGATCGGAGACGCGGCCGACGGCGGCGGCCTGGACGAACTGCGCACGCGGGCGCGCGAGTTCCTCGGTGTCGTACGCGAGGCGGCGGAGGACGGCCGGTGAACGGCGGAGCGTACACACCTGTCCCGCGCTGGGCCGACCGGCTCGAACTCGGCGAAGGCGTCCGCTGGACCGACGGCCGGATCGTCCTGGTCGACATCCTGGCCGGCCGGCTGCTCTCCGCGCCGGCCGACGTGCTGTCCGCGCCGGCCGGCGACGGAGCTCCGGACCTGTCCCGGCTGGACGTCGTCGCCGAACTCCCGGTGCCGCTGGGCGCGGTGGCGCCGGTGGCCGGCCGTCCCGGCGTCTGGATCGCCGCCGCCGGAACCGGTATCTGCCTGCTCGGCGCGGACGGTACGGCCGAGTGGCTGGCGCGTCCGGAGGACTCGGCGGCCGTGCCGACGCGGATGAACGACGGAACCGCCGATCCGTCCGGCCGGTTCTGGGCGGGCAGCATGGCGTACGACGCGGTCGAGGGCGCGGGGTCTCTGTACCGGACCGATCGCGACGGCACGGTGACCCGGGTGCTGGACGGCCTCACCGTGCCGAACGGCCCGGTCTTCTCCGCCGACGGGACGACGATGTACCTCGCCGACAGCGCTCGCGGAGTCATCCGTACCTACCCGGTCGACCCGGCGACGGGCGAGCTGGGCGGCCCTTCGGTGTTCGCGACGCTCGACGCCGGCAGTCCCGACGGGATGGCCGTCGACGCGGACGGCGGGCTGTGGACGGCCGTCTGGGGCGAGGGCGCGGTCCACCGCTACCGGGCCGACGGCACTCTCGACCGGGTGCTGCCGCTGCCCGCCGCGCAGCCCGCCGGCGTCTGCCTGGGCGGCGACGACGGCCGCACGCTGTACATCACGAGCGCCTTCATCGGTATGTCCCGGCCGGGACCGCTGGACGGCGCGGTCTTCACCGCACGGGTCGAGGTGCCGGGCCTCGCGACGGCGTCGTACCGCCCGGAGCACGGCTCATGAGCGCACCGGCGGGTCCGGTCGTCTGTATCGGCGAGACGATGGCCGCGCTGGCGCCGGACCCGGTCGCTCCGCTCGACGACGCCGAGCTGCTCCGGGTCGACATCGCGGGCGCCGAATCGAACGTAGCGGTGTATCTGGCCGACCACGGAGTGCCCGCGCGCTGGGTGTCCGCGCTCGGCGACGATCCTTTCGGACGGCGGGTACGGGAACGGATCGCGGCCTCCGGCGTCGATGTCTCCGGTGTCCGCACGGACTCCGCGCGCGCGACGGGACTGCTGATCAAGGATCCCGGCGCGGACGGCACTCGTGTCCACTACTACCGGCGCGGCTCCGCCGCCGCCGCGCTCAGCCCGGAGGTGCTGCGCACAGAAGCCGTACGCGGCGCGGGACTTGTCCATCTCACCGGTATCACGCCGGCGCTGTCGTCGAGCTGCCGCGCCCTGGTGGAGGAGGCGCTGTCGCCCGGCCGGCCGTACTCCGTCAGCTTCGATGTGAACCACCGCCCGGCGCTCTGGCCGTCCGGGCCGGCGGATGAACCGGCGGCGGAGGTACTGCTCTCGCTCGCCAACCGCGCGGACATCGTCTTCGTCGGCCTCGACGAGGCACAGGAGCTGTGGGGCGGAGCCGTCACCGACGCGGCATCGGTCCGCCGACTCCTGCCGGGACCCGGCACATTGGTGGTCAAGGACGGCTCGCGCGCGTCGACCGCGTTTGTCGGGCCGGTGCCGTACACCGTCCCGGCCCTGACGGTCCGGGTGGTCGAACCGGTCGGCGCGGGAGACGCCTTCGCCGCGGGCTTCCTGGCGGGCCTGCGCGAGTCCGGCGATCCGGTGCGCGCTCTGCGGCTCGGTCATCTGACGGCGGCGTCGGCGCTGGGTGTCACGGCGGACCACGGTCCGCTGCCGCCGCGGGACCGGATGAGGGAGCTGCTGGCGGCGGACGAGAAGACCTGGTCGGCCGCGACGCTGGAGGAGCCGGCGTCCGCGCGCGGCTGATCCGGCAAGCGGTACGGCCGCTTACCGGATCGGCCGGTCAGGAGCGCGCGCGAGCACCGTCGCGGTTACTGGAAGTCGCAGCCCGGGTGGGGAGCGTCCTCTCGATCAACCGCCCGTTCCGGTACGTCCGTTGCGTCGTTACGCGCTCGGCGCCGGGATCGGGCGGCCCCGCTCACCGAAGCGCCGCCGTGTTTCCCGTGAGCGGTCGGCTCAGCACCTCGCGGGCGCCTTCTCATCCGCTGAGTTCCTTCGGCGGTGTGGCGCCCAGGAGGGTGAGCAGACCGGCGAGGAGCTGGTCGAGTTCCTCGCCGACCGCGGTGATGGCCGGGGTGCCGTAGCTGTCGAAGAGTGAGCTGGGCCGGTCCACCACGAACCGGGTGTCGCCGTGCACATCGGCGTAGAGGGCCGTGCGCAGCGGCGCGTGCAGCATCGTGGCGGGATCATGACGGAACATGCGCTCGGCGATGGTGTGGTTGCCCATCAGATACGCGGTGCACTTCCAGCCCGAACCCGATCCGGCCATGTCGGACGTGACATCGGTGCGCCAGTAGATCATGAAACCGTGCGGCGCGTTGATCTCCGCGAGGTCCAGCGCGGCCTGCCAGGAGGCGAGTTGGCCGAACCGTGCCGTGTCGGCGGCGGGGACGAGTTCCTCGTAACGTTTGACGGCCCGTTCGTAGGGCGCCGGCAGCGCCACATCGAGCCGGTGTGTCGGGTGTTCGGTGGTGTGGTTCACGGAAGTGGTCATGATGAGCCGCCTCGGCCGACCGTGATGGCGTCGATGTCGATGGTTATCGAGGGAAGACTGAGATTGGACGTCCCGTCCTGATTGCGCCGGAAGACGCGGCGCCAGGTGGGGAAGACCAGGCCGTCGAACTTCTTCGGACGGCCGGAGTAGTGCGCGACGAGCGTGCCGCCGAGGATCTCGGTGACATAGTCCATGCGCCGCTGCATGAACTCGCTGTCGTAGTAGAAGACCTGCTCGGGACTGTGGGTCGCGATGGTGTCCGGGAATCGGACGCGCAGACGCCGCCACTCCTGTCCGGCCTCGCGCCACGGCTCGATCTCGTGAGCCTCGACACCGGGCCAGGTGAACAGGAACGGCGAGGTGAGGTAGTTCCAGAACGCGTAGCCGATGAAGTAACCGAGATGAAGGCGGTCCCATCGGGTGGCGCGCAGATAGCCGGCGAAGGCGTCCCTGGCGTCGGACAGTTCCTCGACGATGTGGCCGTCGACGGTCAGGACGGTGACGCGTTCCGGTCCGGTGCTGAAGACCGAGCGCAGTTCCGGCGCGGTGAACGGCGCGAATTCGGTGCGCTCGCGCCGGGTGTCGAGAGTGACCGTCTCGTCGGTGAGCGCGCCGTCCCAGCCCTTGACGGCCCAGATGGGTCCGCCGATGGAGACCCGCGCGGTGATGGTGTCCGTGTCCGCCCAGCGGTCCAGTCCGCCGTGGGCGTCGAGTACATGCGAGAGCAGACCGTCCATGGCGCGGATGTCCTTCGCTGTGCCGCCGGTCCGGGCGTCGACAGGAACGTCCCGTTCAGCGGAGGCATCCCGCGCGCTCCGGGGCGTTCGGGCTTCCCGGCTGGTCCTGCCAACAGGAACACATCCAGAAAAACGTAACGCGTTTGCCCGCCGTCCGCCTGTTCGCGATCGGCCGGCCGGTGCCGATCAGCCGTGCTGCCGCGCCGGCACCGTGCCCGGCGCGTCATGCGGTGACCAGGCCGGAGCCGTGCCGGCGAGCTGGCAGACCATGAGATAGAAGGGGATCGGCGGAGTGTACGGCGTCGGGGCGTCGGGCCAGTGGATCAGTCGCGGGCGTACGGCGGGCACGCTCGTACCGGAGATGTAGCGGGCCGGTGCCGGCCAGGTCAGATCGAGGTCGGAGCCCGCCGGGACGATCCACCACCACCAGTCGGTGTCGGCGAAGACACAGCCGGTCCTGGGCAGTCGCGCCATGAGCCGGAAGCCGTGCCGGGCCGGCACACCCACCGCGTCACAGCCCAGCGAGGCGGGCAGGGTCGGCGGCAGCGGAAGCTGGATCCGGCGGCCTGGATATCCGGCGCCGTACTCGGTCCGCAGGCCGCGGGTGAGCCGGTGCAGCGCGGTCCTCAACACGGCTGCCCCTTTCCGTACGGCAGCTCGGCCCAGACGACCCGCCCGGGACTGTACTCCGAGGTGTCGTGCGCTCCCCAGCCGCTGCACAGGGAGTCGATGAGGAGCAGGCCCCGGCCGCCCTCTCCGTCGGAGACCCGGTGGAGCTGCGGCCCGGTCGGCCCGTATCCCTGGTCCTCCACCGCGATCCGCAGGTGGCCCAGACCTTCCCGTATCTCGCAGATCACATGCTGGCCCGCCGCGTGCACGATGGCGTTGGTCACGAGTTCCGACACGACCAGCATCGCGGTCTCACAGGTGTCCTCGGCCACGCCCCACTGGACGAGCCGGTCCCGGGTGAGCGTTCTGGCGCGCCCGACCGACTCCGCGCGTGCCGGGAGCTCGAACCCATAGCGTCGGACAACGTTGCCAGAGCACAGGGCGGTGAGCTGTGAAGTGAGCGCGTTACCAGGTGCCACGACCGGATCCTAACGGTGGGGGGAGCAGCGGCGATGCGCGATACCTCTCCCTGGGGCACGGCGCTGGAACCGCAGGTACTGGTTCACCGCTCCACTCTCCACCCGTCCAGGGACACTTGGCAAGTAGCACTCTGAAAAATTCAGAGTGCCGTGTTCTTCGTCGTGGAGGCATGGCAGACTGCTGGCAACCGTGCATGGGGAGGTCTCAAAAGTGAGCGAACCGCGGTCAGCCCCGACCGTGGGTCAGGTCGTACTCGGCAGACGTTTGCAGGATCTGCGCGAGCGTGTCGGCCTGAAACGCGAAGAGGCCGCCAAGCTGCTCCGGGTGGCGCCGGCCACGATCCGCCGGATGGAGACGGCCGAGGTCACTCTCAAGATCCCGTATGTGCAGATACTGCTCAGGGCCTACGGAATCCCGGAGGTGGAGGCCGAGGCCTTCGTCGAACTCACCGAGGAGGCCAACAAGCCCGGCTGGTGGCAGCGCTTCCACGACATCCTGCCGGACTGGTTCAGCATGTACGTCAGCCTGGAGGGCGCCGCCGCCCTGGTGAGGGCGTACGAACCGCACTTCGTGCCGGGACTCCTCCAGACCGAGGAGTACGCCCGCTCGGTGATGCACGCCGGGGCCGTGGGACAGGCCAGGCCCGAGGAGATCGAACGCCATGTGGCGCTGCGTATGGAGCGCCAGTCCCTGCTCACCCGTCCGGACGCGCCCAGATTCTGGGTGATCATGGACGAGACCGTGCTGCGCCGCCCTGTGGGCAACAGCCCGGACGTCATGCGGGCGCAGATCGACCGGCTGCTCGAAGCCGCGGCGATGCCCAATGTGACACTGCAGATCGCGGAATTCGCGAGCGGACATCATCCCGGTACGTACGGGCCGTTCGTGATCTTCCGTTTCGCCGTACCGGAACTGCCGGACATGATCTACAGCGAGTACCTGACGGGTGCCGTCTATCTCGACGCGCGTTCCGAGGTGGCCACTCATCTGGAGGTCATGGACCGGATGGCGGCTCAGGCCGCAACTGCACAACGCACGAAGGAGATCCTCAGGGATGTCCGCAAGGAGCTGTGAATGGATCCCATATACAACGGCATGCCCGCCACCGACCTCGGCGCCGAAGGCTGGCACAAGCCGTGGAGTGGTGGCAACGGCGGGAACTGTGTCGAGGCCATGAAGCTGGCCGACGGCAGAGTCGCCGTGCGCCAGTCCACCGACCCTGAAGGCCCCGCACTCATCTACACGACCGGCGAGATCGCCGCCTTCATCCAGGGCGCCAAGGCGGGCCAGGCGGACTTCCTCCTCACCTGATCCGGAGTCGGCTCGGATCCGCACAAGCTGGGCAACGCACGGTTCCACAGACCTCATCCGTTCCACAGAACCTGCTCACACCGATCCTGAGACTCACGGAGCGCACATGACCGGGCAAGACTTCATCGACACCAGCAAGCCGCATCCGGCGCGGGTGTACGACTGGTTACTCGGAGGCAAGGACAACTATCCGGTGGACGAGGAGATGGCGCAGCAGCTCCTCGCCATCGATTCCAGGGGTCCGGACATGGCCCGGGTCAACCGGGCCTTCATGCACCGCGCCACCCGCTGGCTCGGCAGCGCCGCCGGGATACGCCAGTTCCTGGACATCGGCACGGGCATCCCGACGGAGCCCAATCTCCATCAGATCGCTCAGGAGGTCGCTCCGGAGTCCCGGATCGTCTACACCGACAACGATCCGATCGTGCTCCGTCATGCCGAGGCGCTGCTGCGCAGCACCCCGGAGGGCGTCACGGAGTACGTCCAGGCCGATGTGCGGGAGCCGGAGAGCATCATCGAGGAGGCCGGGAAGATCCTGGACCTCGGCAAGCCGGTGGCGCTCTCCCTGGTCGCGCTGCTGCACTTCATCTCGGACGAGGACGGCGCGTACGAGCTGGTGCGCCGGCTGCTCGATCCGCTGCCCTCCGGCAGCTATCTGGTGCTCTCCCATGTCACGGGCGACTTCGACCGGGGCAGCGCGGACAAGGCCCGCGAGCTCTACAAGCAGCGAGGGCTCACTCTGGCCCCGCGTTCGCGCGAGGAGTTCGCCAAGTTCTTCAAGGGACTCGAACTGGTCGAGCCCGGTGTCTCGCTGGCCGCCGACTGGCGTCCCGAGCTGGGCGAGGTCGTGCCGGTCCCGGGCGACGAGCCAGTCCCCGGATACGCGGGAGTGGCGCGCAAGCTCTGACGACTCCGCTGACGCACCATCGCGCGGCGTCGCAGCACTTTCAGGTGTGCTGCGGCGCCGCGCGCGTGTCATCGGGCCGCCGTCCGTCGTGTCACCGCCGGAGGTAGGCCAGCCCGGGATGCACCTCCGTATAGCCGTCGAGCAGCCGCCGGGCCACGGACACCGAGTCGACCAGCGGATGCAGCGCGAACGCTTTCACCGCGCTCGCCCGCGAGCCGCTCTCCGCCGCCGCGAGCACCTCGCGCTCGACCGCCTTGACGGCGGTGACAAGACCGACCGCGTGAGACGGCAGCGGATCCACCGTCACCGGATGAGCGCCGTTCGCGTCCACCAGACAGGGCACCTCGACGACCGCGTCCGCGTCCAGCACGGAGAGCGTGGTGCGATTGCGGACATTCAGGATGAGCGTCGCGTGCTCGTCGCGTGCGACGGCCCGCATCAGCGCGAGGGCGACCTTCTCGTAGCCGCCGGACTCCAGATCCTCCGCGTCCCGTTCTCCCACCCCGGCGGCGTCACGGTTCGCCGCCATATAGGTGGCCTCGCGTTCGGCGAGCGTACGGTGCCAGGCGTCGAGCGCCGATCCCGCCGCGCCGTCCGTACCGCTCAGCTCGGCGTAGAAACCGGCCTGCTGGTCACGGAGATACGCGCCCCGCGTCCGCTCGGCGTCCGTGTACGCCCGGACCGTCTCGCGGTTGAAGTAGTAGTAGTGCAGGTACTCGTTGGGGATCGCACCGAGCGAGCGCAGCCAGTCCGCGCCGAAGAGCCTGCCCTCCTCGATGGAGCCCAGCATCCCGGGGTCGGCCAGCAGCCTGGGCAGCTCGTCACGCCCGCCGACCCACAGGCCCCGCAGCCAGCCGAGGTGATTGAGCCCGACGTAGTCGAACCACGCCTTCGCCGGGTCCACGCCCAGCGCCCGCGCCACACGGCGGCCGAGACCGACCGGCGAGTCGCAGATCCCGATGACCCGGTCGCCCAGGATCCGCGACATGGCTTCGGTGACCAGCCCGGCCGGATTGGTGAAGTTGATGACCCAGGCGTCCGGAGCCAGCGCCGCCACCCGTCGTGCGATGTCGAGCGCGACCGGGACCGTACGCAGTCCGTACGCGATCCCGCCCGCGCCGACCGTCTCCTGGCCGAGCACGCCCTGCACCAGCGCCACCCGCTCGTCGGCCGCGCGTCCTTCGAGGCCGCCCACCCTGATCGCGGAGAAGACGAAGTCCGCGCCGCGCAGCGCCTCGTCGAGGTCGGTGGTGACCCTGACCTCCGGCGCGTCCGCCACGCCCGACGACTGCTCGGCCAGCACCCGCGCGACAGCGGTGAGCCGGCCGGCGTCCACGTCGTACAGCGTGACCCTGGTGACCCGGCCCTCGGCCCGGTCGCGGAGCAGCGCCCCGTACACCAGCGGCACCCGGAAGCCACCACCGCCCAGAATCGTCAGCCTCATGCTCCAACCGCCCTCTCTCGGTGCCTCAGCACGCCTCATCATCCCTGAGGCGCCGGTGAGCGCGGTGCGCCGAGGCCGTCAGGCACCCACCCGGCGTTTGTTCCAGACGTCGAAGCCCACCGCGGCCAGCAGCACCAGACCCTTGATGACCTGCTGGTAGTCCGTGCCGACGCCCACCAGCGACATACCGTTGTTGAGCACGCCGAGGACCAGTCCGCCGATGATCGCGCCGAACACCGTGCCCACGCCACCGCTCATCGACGCGCCACCGATGAACGCGGCCGCGATGGCCTCCAGTTCGAAGTTCACGCCCGCCTGTGGAACACCCGCGTTGAGCCGGGCCGCGTAGACGATGCCGGCCAGCGCGGCGAGCACTCCCATATTGACGAAGACCAGGAAGGTGACACGCCGGTCCTTGACTCCGGAGAGCTTCGCCGCCGCCTGGTTGCCGCCCAGCGCGTACACATGACGGCCGACGACGGCGTTGCGCATGACATAGCCGAAGCCGATGAGCAACGCGGCGAGCAGCAGCAGGACGACCGGCACACCTCGGTAGCTGGCCAGAGTCATCGTGAAGGCGAGCACGGCGGCGGCCAGCGCCACGCACTTGACCAGGAACAGATTGCGGGGCAGCACCTCCAGGTCGTACGCACGCTGCCGTCGGCGGTCCCTGACCTCCTGGAGCAGCGCGAAGGCCAGCAGCGCGACACCCAGCAGCAGGGTCAGATTGTGGTAGTTGGTGGCCGGCCCGATCTCGGGAAGATAGCCGGTGGAGATCTTCTGGAATCCTTCCGGGAACGGCCCGAGCGAGCGTGATCCCAGGAAGATCTGCGTACCGCCGCGGAAGAGCAGCATCCCGGCGAGAGTGACGATGAACGACGGGATGCCGACGTACGCGATCCAGAAACCCTGCCAGGCGCCGGCGACCGCGCCGATGAGCAGCCCCAGGATCGTGGCGAGCACCCACGGGACCTTGTGCTCGACCATCATCACCGCGCAGGCGGCGGAGACGAACGCGGCCAGCGAGCCGACCGACAGATCGATGTGGCCCGCGATGATGACGATCATCATGCCGATGGCGAGCACCAGGATGTAGCTGTTCTGGAGCACCAGATTGGTGACGTTGTTCGGCTTGAGCAGCACACCGCCGGTCCATATCTGGAACAGCACGACGATCAGACCGAGAGCGACGAGCATGCCGTACTGCCGCATATTGCGGCGCGCGGCCTCCAGCAGCAGCGCCCCCGTGGCGCCGCGCCCGGACGCGGCGGACGGCGGGCCGCCTTTCGGCGCGCCGTCCCTCGGTGTGTCGGTGGTGACCGGACCCATGTCGACTACCTCGTGTTCTTGGTCATATGGCGCATCAGGACTTCCTGGGTCGCTTCCGCCCTCGGGATCTCACCGGTGAGCCGGCCGGCCGCCATCGTGTAGACGCGGTCGCACATACCGAGCAGCTCGGGAAGTTCGGAGGAGATGAAGACGACCGCCTTGCCCTGTGCGGCGAGCTGGTCGATGACGGTGTAGATCTCGTACTTGGCGCCGACGTCGATGCCCCGGGTGGGCTCGTCGAGGATCAGCACATCGGGACCAGCGAAGATCCATTTGCTGAGGACGACCTTCTGCTGATTGCCGCCGGAGAGCCGGCCGACCTGTTCGAAGACGGTCGGCGTTTTGATGTTCATGCTCGCGCGGTACGACTCGGCGACCCGGCTCTCCTCGTGCTCGTCGACCACACCGTGCCTGGCCACCTTGGACAGGGCGCTCATCGTGATGTTCCTGGCGATGGTGTCGATGAGGTTGAGCCCGTACTGCTTGCGGTCCTCGGTGACATACGCGATGCCGTGCGCGACCGCCTCGGGCACCGTGCGGGTACGGATCTCCCGGCCGTCCTTGAGGACCGTCCCGGTGATGTTGCGGCCGTACGAGCGTCCGAAGACGCTCATCGCCAGCTCGGTGCGGCCCGCGCCCATCAGTCCCGCGATGCCGACGATCTCGCCTCTGCGGACCGAGACCGAGACGCCGTCGACGACCTTGCGCTGCTGATCGATGGGATGGTGCACGGTCCAGTCGCGCACTTCGAGCGCCGGCCGCGCCCCGGGATCGCCTTCGTAGGGCGTGCGTTCCGGGAAGCGGTGGTCGAGGTCGCGTCCCACCATGCCCCGGATGATCCGGTCCTCGGTGGTCGACTCGGCCTTCACATCGAGGGTCTCGATGGTCCGGCCGTCCCGGAGGATCGTGACGGAGTCGGCCACCTCGGCGATCTCGTTCAGCTTGTGCGAGATGATGATCGAGGCAATGCCCTGAGCCTTCAACTCAAGAATGAGCTGGAGCAGTTGAGCGCTGTCGCCGTCGTTGAGCGCCGCTGTCGGCTCGTCCAGGATCAGCAGCTTCACCTTCTTGGCGAGCGCCTTGGCGATCTCCACGAGCTGCTGTTTGCCGACTCCGATGTCCGCGACCCGCGTCCCCGGATGCTCCCGCAGACCCACCCGCTTGAGCAGCGAGGCGGCATGTCTGAGCGTCTCGTTCCAGCTGATGATGCCTCTGGTGGCGTGCTCGTTGCCGAGGAAGATGTTCTCGGCGATCGACAGATACGGGATGAGCGCCAGCTCCTGATGGATGATGACGATGCCCTGGGCCTCGCTGGCCCTGATGTCGCGGAAGGCGCAGGGAGAGCCCTCGAAGAGGATCTCTCCCTCGTAACTCCCGTGCGGATGAACGCCGCTGAGCACCTTCATCAGCGTGGACTTGCCCGCGCCGTTCTCGCCGCACACCGCGTGCACCTCGCCCGGAGCGACGGTCAGACTGACATCGGAGAGCGCTCTGACCCCCGGGAAGGTCTTCACGATGGAGCGCATCTCCAGGACAGGAGGCGTCACTTCAGGTCACTCGCCTTGATGTAGCCGGAGTCCACCAGCACCGACTGGTAGTTGGACTTGTCGACGCTGACCGGGTCGAGCAGATAGGCCGGGACGACCTTCACCTCGTTGTTGTAGGTCTTGTCGTCATTGACCTCGGGCTTCTTGTCGTTGAGCACGGCGTCCGCCATCTGCACGGCCTGCTTGGCCAGCGCCCGGGTGTCCTTGTAGACGGTCTGCGTCTGCTGGCCCGCGACGATCGACTTCACCGAGGCGACCTCGGCGTCCTGCCCGGTGACCAGCGGATACGGCTTGGCGGACGTGCCGTAACCGTCGGACTTGAGCGCCGACAGAATGCCGATGGAGATGCCGTCGTACGGCGAGAGGACCGCGTCCACCTGCTGTGAGCCGTACGCCTTGGTGAGCAGGTCGTCCATCCGCTTCTGCGCGGTGCCGCCGTCCCAGCGCAGGGTGGTGATCTGGTCCAGCCCGGTCTGGCCGCTCCTGACGACGAGCTGCTTCTTGTCGATGTACGGCTTGAGGGTCTTCCACGCGCCGTCGAAGAAGTAGCGGGTGTTGTTGTCGTCCGGCGAGCCCGCGAACAGCTCGATGTTGAACGGGCCCTTCTTGGCGCCGTCCTTCAGACCGAGCTTGTCGAGGAGATAGGTGGCCTGGAGGACACCGACCTTCTCGTTGTCGAAGGACGCGTAATAGCCGACGTTCTTGGTGCCGAGGATCAGCCGGTCGTAGGAGATCACCTCGATGTTCTGGTCGGCGGCCTGCTGGAGCACATCGCTGAGCGCCCGGCCGTCGATGGCCGCGATCACCAGTACGTCGACTCCCTTGGTGATCATGTTCTCTACCTGCGAGACCTGCTGGGCGACATCGTCCTCGCCGTACTGGAGGTCGGTCTTGTAACCGAGCTCCTTGAACTGGGCGACCATGTTGTTGCCGTCGGCGATCCAGCGCTCCGACGACTTGGTCGGCATCGCGATACCGATGGTGGCGCCCTCGCCGCCCTTCTTCTTCTCCTCCTTGCTGCCGCCCTCGCCGCTCTGCCCGCAGGCGGCGAGGGAAAGGACCAGGGAGACGGCGGTGACGGTGAGTGCGGCTCGGCGGGTACGCATGGGGCATCAGTCCTTGTCGTGGGTGAGCGGAAAGCGGCTGAGCGGGCCCGGCAGCCGTGACCCGAGCGGCGACATCCCGCCGTCGGCCCCGTGCCGGATGAGCAGATCGAGCACGAGCCGCCCGCGCCGCACCCGTTCGCGGGCGCTGCTGAGGGCGGTCTCGCGGAGCTGGGCGCCGTACGGATAGATACCGGGCGACTTCGACAGGCCGAACTTCAGATAGAGCGGTGCGCCACGCCGGATCAGCTCCGCCGTCTCGTACATCCGCACATAGCCTCCGAGGTCGTCGGGCGCCTCGATATAGAGGTCCATGGGCGCGCGGCTGGTCCGGCGGATCTCGGTGAGATGGGCGAGCGTGAGATCCGACGGGATGTTGATGGAGTCGGCCCCGAGGTGCTCGAACACCGCGTACGACGCCGGATTGACGGGGCCGACCAGCGCCGAGACCTTGAGCGTGGTGTCGGCGGGCAGGACACCCTGGGCGCGCAGCCGGTGCAGGGACCACAGGACACCCTCGTCGGCGACGAGCAGACACGTCACGCCGAGCTCCGTCGCGCGCAGCGCGTCCTCCACACACCCGGCCACGGCGTCATGGCCGCGGGCGCGCAGTCCCGCGCCGCCCGAGTCGCTGCGGGTCGAACCGCCGGTGTCCCAGGTCCCGCGCGGCCCTGTGAACAGGCACAACTCGATGGAACGAGCCGCGCAGGCGTCGACCATCTCGGTGATGTCGGCGTCGGAGAGCATCCAGACGCCACTGCCCTGGCTGACGCGGTGGACCGGCAGATCCAGCCGCGCGGACTCCTTCAGTACCTCGGCGAGAGACTCGGGTCCTTCGACGGAGGGGATCTCGGTGCGCCAGCGGCCGCCGTCGGGAAAGGTGTGGAGGGAGGCGTCCGCGGGGTTGTCGTCGGGCGCGGCCAGGCCGAGCGCGGCGAGCGCCTGCTCGCCGGGGCGGCGGGGGCCGGGGGCTGATGCGTCGGTCACGGACAAGTCCTTTGGTTCGGTCCTGCGGGTCTGACGTGTTCGGTATGCCGAACGAAGTTCGGAAGACGAGGCGCGCCTCGGTGCGTCCTGGCGCGCGGCCGGGTCACGGACGCAGCAGCACCTTTCCGGTGCCGGGATCACCTCCGCCGACCAGCGCCACGGCCTCCGCGTACCGCTCCAGCGGGAATTCATGGGTGACCAGCGGCCCCGGGTCCAGCAGCCCGGCGTTGAACGCCCGTACGGCATGGGCCCAGGCGGCGGAGGAGGCGCCGAAGACGCTCCGTACCGTGAGCTGGTTCAGCGACAGATGCACCGGGTCGATACCGGTCGCGCCCGGCGCGAACAGCCCGGTCAGCACCACCCGGCCACCGCGCCGCGCCAGCAGACACGAGGAGGCGGCCGTGGCCGGCGCGCCGGCGGTCTCGACGACCAGGTCGTACCGTCCGCGCAGCTCCTCCGTCCGGTCCGGAGTCCGGGCGCCGGTCGCTCCGAACAGCCGCGCGAGCCTGGTCCGTTCGGTACGCGGGTCGATCACCGTCAGCTCACCGGGGGAGTGGGCGGCGAGGAGCTGTACGGCGAGCAGCCCCAGCGTCCCCGCTCCGACCACCGCGATCCGCTCGCCCGGCTCCGGACGGCAGGGCCGCACGGCCGCGGCCACCACCGCGGCGGGCTCCAGCAGCGCGGCGGCCCGCAGATCCGCGTCGTCGGCGAGCGGATGCAACAGCGCGGCGGGCACGACGACATGGTCGGCGAAGGCACCGGGCCGGGTGAAGCCCGTCTCGTCGTAACCGGCGGTGCACAGCGAGGTCTCACCGGCCCGGCACCGCGCGCAGCTTCCGCAGGCGCGGAATCCCTCGGCGACGGTCCGGCGGCCGGTGAGCGCCGGATCGACGCCCGCGCCCACCGCCTCGACCGTCCCCGACCACTCATGGCCCGGCGTCACCGGATAGCGCACATAGGCCGCGTCGCGGCGGCCGTCGTACACCTCGCGGTCGCTCATACAGATACCGGCCGCCGCGACCCGTACCAGTACCTCGCCGGGGCCCGGCACCGGTTCGGCGCCGCTCACCAGCCGGTGGACGCCCGGCCGGTCCAGGACGATCGCCCGGCTGCTCATCTCGGCGCCTTGGGAGCGCGCTTCTCCCAGCCCTCGGCCCACAGGTCGAACCGGGCCTGCTGCTGCGGGAATTCGGCCGCCGCCTCCGCGTCGAACTCGACGCCGAGACCCGGCGCGTGCGACACCTCGAAGCAGCCCGTGGCGGGATCGACCCGCGGAGCGCCTCGGACGACCTTCTTGATCTCCGCGTCCGCGAAGTCGTTGAAGTGCTCCAGGATTTTGAAGTTCGGCGTGCAGGCGGCGAGTTGGAGGCTGGCCGCGGTCAGCACCGATCCGCCGACATTGTGCGGCGCGATCAGTGTGTAGTGCGTCTCGGCGGTCGCGGCCAGCTTCCGGGCCTCCAGGATGCCGCCGATGTGGCCGACGTCCGGCTGGATGATGTCGGCGGCGCCGGACTCGAAGAGCTCGCGGAACTCGATGCGGTCATGGATGCGCTCGCCGGTCGCGATCGGCAGCTCGACCTTGTCGGCCACCTTGCGCAGCGCCTTGAGATTCTCCGGTGGCACCGGCTCCTCCAGCCAGGCCGGGGCGTACGGCGCCAGCTCGCGCGCCAGCCGGACCGCTGTCGCCGGGCTGAACCGTCCGTGCATCTCCAGCATGAGTTCGGTGTCGGGCCCGATCGCGTCCCGTACGGCCTCGATCAGCGCCACCGCGTCGTTCGACGCCGCCCGGTCCAGCTCGAAGTGTCCGGTGCCGAACGGGTCGATCTTCAGGGCCCGGTAGCCGCGCTCCACCACCGCCTCGGCCGCCTTGTGGTAGGCGTCCGGAGTGCGCTCGGTGGTGTACCAGCCGTTGGCGTACGCCTTCACCCGGTCGGTGACCTTGCCGCCGAGCAACTGCCACACCGGCACACCGAGCGCCTTGCCCTTGATGTCCCAGCAGGCCATCTCGACGACCGCGATGCCCGACATCACGATCTCGCCGGCCCGGCCGAAGTCGCCGTACTTCATGCGGCGTACGAGGTCCTCGACCGCGAACGGATCGGACCCGGCGATGTGATTGGCCTCGGCCTCGTGGAGGTAGCCGAGCAGCGCGTCGGTCCTGCCGAGCATCCGGGTCTCACCGACACCGGTGAGACCTTCGTCGGTGTGGACGAGCACATAGGTGAGGTTGCGCCAGGGCGTGCCGACGACATGCGTGGTGATTCCGGTAATGCGCAAGGCAGTTGTCCTCAGGGTGTGTTCGGTATTTCGTCACACGTTCGAAATGGTGGCGTGACCGTATTCAGGCAGTCCGGGGGGTGTCAATGGGTTGCGCAACGGCTAGCCTGTTCGTCATTCCGGCCAGTGGCCGGAGTACCGAACGGAAAGCCGGAGTACCGAACAGAAAGGGTGGTGGTCGGCCATGGGGCGGCTGGTCCCCGCGGTGACGCGGGCCCTGGACATACTCGAACTGTTCCTGGAGGGCGACGGCACACTCTCCGCTCCCGATGTCATCCGCAGGCTCCAACTGCCGCGCACCACCGCGCATGAACTGCTCACCACACTCGCAGCCCGCTCCTATGTGGTGCCGGTGCCGGGACAGCCCGGCCGCTACCGGCTCGGTGTGCGCACCTACCAGCTCGGCAGCCGGTACGCGGAACAGCTCGACCTCGCCGCGGAAGGCGAACAGGTCGCCCGCGAGGTCGCGGGGACCTGCGACGAGACCGTCCATGTCGCCATCCTCGAAGACACCGACGTCATCTACATCGCGAAGGTCGACTCCACGCACGCGGTCCGGATGGTCTCCGCCGCCGGACGCAGACTGCCCGCGCACTGCACCTCGGTCGGCAAGATGCTGCTCGCCTCGCTGCCCGAGGCGGAGCTGGAAGTCCGCGTCGCCGGGCACGAGTTCACCGCGATGACGCCCAACAGCGTCACCGACCCGGACGTCCTGCGCGCCGAACTGGCCGGGATCAGGGAGCGCGGTGTCGCCGTCGAGCGCCGCGAGTCCAATCCCGATGTGAGCTGTGTGGCCGCGCCGGTACGGGACAGCGCGGGCCGGGTCGTCGCGGCCCTGTCCATCTCCGTACCGATGATCCGCTGGAGCGACGAGCGCGAGGCCGAACTGGCCGAACTGGCGGTGAAGGGCGCCGGCGCGCTCTCCGGGCGCCTCGGCCACCGGGCGCGGCCATGAGGGCCGAGGTCGCCGTACGGGCGAGCGCCCGGCTCGGCGAGGGCCCCACCTGGGACGCCGCCTCCGGCCGGCTGATCTGGGTCGACATACTCTCCTCGCGCGTCCACACCTACGACCCGTCCGACGGCCGCCGCACCGTCCTGGCGACCGAACAGCATGTCGGCGCGGCCAAACCGCGCGCCGATGGCGGCCTGGTGGTCAACTTGCGGGACGGCATCGGCGTGTACGACTCCGCCGGGACCTTCTCCTGGCTGGTCCACGACCCGGTGCCCGGCCGCCGCGGCAATGACGCGGCCGTCGCACCGGACGGCTCGCTCTGGGCCGGAAGCATGCGCTACGACGAGGCCCACGCGGGCGGCACACTGATCCGGGTGGCACCGGACGGTTCGGCCGCCGAGGCACTGACCGTCTCCGTCGGCAACGGCACGGGCTGGAGCCCCGACGGCCGGACGATGTACTACATCGACAGCCCCACCCGCCGGATCGACCGCTTCCGCGTGAACGGCGAACGCGTCACCGACCGGCGGACGCTGGCCACCGTCGAGCCCGGCGCCGGCGTCCCGGACGGACTCACCGTCGACGCCGACGGCTGTGTCTGGGCCGCGCTCTGGGACGGCGGACAGATACGCCGCTACACACCCGACGGCGCGCTGGACCGCACCGTCGAACTGCCCGTACGCCGGCCCACCTCCTGCGCCTTCGGCGGTCCCGGACTGCGGGACCTCTACATCACCACGGCCCGCACCGGCATCGAGCGCCCGCATCCGCTCTCCGGCTCACTGCTGGTCCTGCCGGACGCGGGACAGGGCCTGCCGGCCACCGCCTTCGGAGGCTGACCGGCCCCGGCGCTCAGCCGGCGTACGGATCGGGCACCTCGCCGGGACGGGACAGGAACGCGAAGTCGCAGCCCGTGTCGGCCTGAGTGATCTGCTCGCTGTAGAGCGCGCCGTAGCCCCGTCCGAACCGCTCCGGCGGCGGAGTCCAGCGGCTGCGCCGACGGTCCAGCTCCTCGTCGGCGACCTCCAGCCGCAGTGTGCGCGCCGCGACATCGAGGGTGATCGGATCACCGGTACGCACCAGCGCGAGCGGTCCGCCGACATGGGACTCCGGCGCCACATGCAGCACACACGCGCCGTAACTCGTGCCGCTCATCCGGGCGTCGGAGATCCGCACCATGTCACGGACTCCCTGCCGCAGCAGATGATCCGGAATCGGCAGCATCCCGTACTCCGGCATACCGGGCCCGCCACGCGGGCCCGCGTTGCGCAGGACCAGCACATGGTCCGCGGTGATACCGAGCGCGGGATCGTCGATGGTCCGCTGCATGGTCCGGTAGTCGTCGAAGACCACGGCGGGCCCGGTGTGCCTCAGCAGCGCCGGATCCGCGGCGATGTGCTTGATCACCGCACCGTCGGGACAGAGGTTGCCGCGCAGCACCGCGACTCCGCCCTCCGGCGCCAGCGGCCGGTCACGAGGACGGATCACCTCGGAATTGTGGACGCGCGCGCCGTCGAGCTGCGCGCGCAGCGTCGGTCCCGCGACGGTCGGCCGGTCCGGATGCAGCAGATCCGTCAGCCGTGACAGAAACGCCGGCAGCCCGCCCGCGAAGTGGAAGTCCTCCATCAGATAGCGGCCGCCGGGGCGCAGATTCGCCAGCACCGGGACCGTACGCGCGACCCGGTCGAAGTCGTCCAGCGTGAGCCGTACACCGGAGCGCCCGGCCATCGCGATGAGATGGATGACGGCGTTGGTCGAACCGCCCAGGGCGAGCACGGTGGTGACCGCGTCCTCGTACGCCTCCCGGGTCAGGATCCGCGACAGCCGCAGATCCCGCTGGACGAGATCCACGATCACCCGGCCCGACGCGGCGGCCATCCGCTCGTGCCCGGAGTCCACCGCGGGTATGGACGAGGCGCCCGGCACGGTGACTCCCAGCGCCTCGGCCGCCGCGGTGAGCGTGGAGGCGGTGCCCATCGTCATGCAGTGACCAGGAGAGCGGGCCAGACCGTTTTCCAGCTCCGCCAGCTCACGGTCACCGATCAGCCCGGCCCGCCTGTCGTCCCAGTACTTCCACATGTCGGTGCCGGAACCGAGCACTTCGTCGCGCCAGTGACCCGGCAGCATCGGACCCGCCGGGACGAACACGGCGGGCAGATCGACACTCGCCGCGCCCATCAGCAGCGCCGGGGTCGTCTTGTCGCAGCCGCCCATCAGCACCGCGCCGTCCACCGGATAGGAGCGCAGCAGCTCCTCGGTCTCCATGGCGAGGAGATTGCGATACAGCATCGGCGTCGGCTTCTGGAAGGTCTCCGACAGCGTGGAGACCGGGAATTCCAGCGGAAATCCACCGGCCTGCCACACACCGCGCTTCACCGCCAGCGCCCGCTCCCGCAGATGCACATGGCAGGGATTGATGTCGCTCCAGGTGTTCAGGATCGCGATCACGGGCTTGCCGAGATGCTCCTCCGGGAGATAACCGAGCTGCCTGGTGCGGGCGCGGTGACTGAACGACCGCAGCCCGTCCGTCCCGTACCACTGATGGCTGCGCAGCTCCTCCGGCGCCTTCACAGCTCCCACCCGCGCACCAGCGCCGCGACGTCGGCGCGCAGCGCGGCGGGCAGTGGCCGGCTGGGCGGGCGCACCTCGCGGCGGCACAGACCGAGCGAGGCGAGGGCCTCCTTGACGACCGAGACATTGTCCGCGGACTGGCCGGCGGCGCGCAGTTCCTCGAACGGCCGGATCCGCTGCCAGATCTCCATGGCGGCCGGGAAGTCTCCGGCGCGCAGCCGCCCCAGCATCGCGACCGACAGATCCGGCGCGACATTGACCAGACCCGAGGTGAAGCCGGTGGCCCCGGCCGCCCAGTAGACGGGCGCGTACAGCTCGGCGAGCCCGGCGATCCAGACGAAGCGGTCCAGACCCGCGTCGCGTGCGAAGGCCGCGAACCGCGCCGCGTCGGGTACCGCGTACTTCACCGCGATGACATTCGGGCAGAGCGCGCCCAGCCGGGCCAGTGTCGCGCCGCTCAGCCGCGGATCGCGGATGTACGGGACCACGCCCAGCTCCGGGACGGCGTCGGCGACGGTCCGCTGATAGTCGGCCCAGCCCTCCTCCGCGACATACGGATGCACCGGCTGGTGCACCATGACCATGGCCGCTCCGGCGTCCCGGGCGTGCCGGGCCGCCGCGACGGCGGTGCCGAGATCGTGTCCGACGCCGGCCAGCACCTGGGTCCGGCCACGCGCCTCGGCCACGGCCAGCTCCGTCACCAGCGAACGCTCCTCGGGCGAGAGCGCGTAGAACTCGCCGGTGTTGCCGTTCGGAGTGACGGTCCGTACGCCGCCCGCGATCAGCCGGCGCAGCAGCGCCCGGTACGCGTCGCGGTCGACGGTCCCGTCCTCGGCGAACGGAGTGACGGGAATCGCGACGACATCCGCCAGCGCGGCTCGTGTGGAGGTGAAATCCACGGTGGTCATACGACGGCGCCTCCCGGGAAGGACCGCTCGACGAAGCGGGCGATGTGGTCACGCAGGGCGCGGGCCGCGCCGTTGGCGTCGCCGTCCCGGGCCAGCCGCAGGATGTTCCGGTGCTCGGCCGCCTCGCGATGCCAGGTCGGCTCGGCGGCCCAGGCGACGGCGGCCACCAGCGCCGACTGATCACGGATCTCGTCCAGCATCCGCACCAGCAGCGGATTGCCGCACGGCAGGGCCAGCGCGCGGTGGAAGTCCCGGTTGGCCAGGGACCGTTCAGCGATGTCGGCCGCCGCGTCCGCGCGCGTGAGCGCCTGCGCGGCCTCCGCGAGCGATGCGCCGCCGGCGACGGTGCGCCGCAGCGCCTCGGGCTCCAGCAGCAGCCGTACGTCGTACACCTCGCGCGCCATCGCGGCGTCCACGGTCCGTACGGTGACGCCCTTGTACTGGCTCATCACGACCAGCCCGGTACCGGCGAGCGTCTTGAGCGCCTCACGCACCGGCGTCTTCGACACTCCGAACCGCGCGGCCAGTTCGGCTTCGACCAGCGGCTGACCAGGGCTCAGTCCGCCGGTGAGAATGTCGTGCTTGACCGCTTCCAGAATGTACTGGGTGCGTGAGGGAATCGGGGCGGGCGCAAAGGTCATCGGCGTTCATCTCGCGCATCGTGTCTCATATATGACGTATGAAGTACGACCGGAGAGGGACGCTAGACCTGGGCCGGGACCGCGTCAATGGCGCGTTACGTCTCACCTGGTGGGGCCGGGCGCGGTGGCGCGGACGACGGTGTACGGGCCGCGCGCCGTGGTGCCGTCCGGCAGGCGCCAGTCGGCGGTGACATGTCCCAGGACCGCCGCCGCTCCGGCGGACGGCTCGGCCCGCTCCGGCCGCAGGACGCGATTCACCCGGAGGGTCAGCCCCTCGGCCGGTCGCGGCAGCCCGGAAGCGGAGACGGTCCGTACGAGGAGATCCGTACCGTGCGGCCCGTTGATCACGTCCACCGGCCTGATCGACGCCGTACGGCCGGTGCCGGTGAAGTGACTGGTGACGGACGGGTCGGGCATATCGCTTGTGCTCTGGGCCTGCGGCTCGGCCTCGCCGAGGACGAGCGCGAACAACTGGGCGACGAGAACCGGATCGTGGGCTCCGTCATAGATCCACCGCCGTCGAAGCACACCGTGCTCAGCGGTGCCGATGAGCGCGTGGTCCGCTCCGTCGAGCGGTGTCCCACGGTAACTGAGAGGTACCTGATACGTGAGCGGCTGGTCTCCGGACTCGTCGGTGACCGCCATGAACTCGATTCCCACCTCACCGTGCGGATCGTCGAGCCGGAAGCCACCGGCCTTGGTCAGCCGCGGCTCGTCCTCCGTGCCGAGGTACCAGGGCTGCGCGGGCAGCCACGAGACGAGAAGCTCCAGCTTGCTGGGCGTCAGCGTGGTGTGGTGGATAACTGCCATGTCTCGACACCTTTCCCGTGGGCCTGCGCTCATCCTGCCACTCGCGCCGGCGTGTCCGTCTCCGAGGCCGGTCGGTCGCGTCATTCGAGGAGACCGCGTACCGGGCGTCGACCGGTGCCGCCGCGACCGCCGTCAGGCGGAACGCCTACCGCCGCGCCCGGTTGACCGGACGCGGCGGCTGGATGGTGCGGTGGAGAAGCTGGGTGGTGCGGTGGAGAAGAGGGATCAGAAGGTCATGCTCCAGCTATCGAGGTAGCCCGGCGGAATGGTGAAGATGCCGGGTGTGTCGTCCTCGACCCGCAGCGTCCAGGTGCCGTTGGCGGGCACCGCGGAGGCGTCGACCGTGTACGTCTCGTGCAGCTCCGGACCGGGAGCGTAGATGAAGTCCTTGACTCGGATCGAGGTGCCGTCTTCGCTGATCAGGTCGATGACCTGGCCACCGGCGAAGCCGTGGAAGAGATTGACCGTGATCTTGAGGTCGCTGGAGGCGTTGCCTTCCCGGCCGGTGACGGTGATCGGCGACTTGGCGATGCCCCAGTTCGGGATGTCGTACCGGGCCGGGTTGACGAAGAAGTCGCCGCCGGAGGCGAGGACGGTCCAGGTGAAGGGGACCTTGAGCGTCTCGGCCGCCGAGTTCCTGACACTCACGGTCGTCGTGAAGGTGCCCGCCGTGGTGGGTGTGCCCGAGATCAGGCCGGTGACGGGATCGATCGTCATGCCGCCGGGCAGGCCGGTGGCGGAGTAGGTCAGGCTGCCAGGACGGGAGGTCGTGGCCTCGATCTGCCGGCTGGTCGGCTGGCCGACCGCCACATCCCTGGTGGACGGCGCCGTGACGGCGATGTGGTTGACGTAGCGGGGACCGACGTTGACGGCGGCCCAGGCGTTGCCGACGGCCTCGTAGGCGTCACTGGACTTGCCGAACAGGTCGGCCGCCGCCTGGAGCGTGGCGGTCCGGGCGCCGGCGTAGTTGGTGTCGCTGGTCATGTAGAGGGTCAGCGCCCGGTACCAGACATTGGTGGCGTTGTGCAGACCCAGACCGGCGACGGGCTTGTTGTCGTAGGTGGGGCTGTCGTAGGAGACACCCTTGATGGTCTTCTTGCCGCTGCCTTCGGCGAGCAGATAGAAGAAGTGGTTGCCCACGCCGGAGCTGAAGTGCGGGTCGAGCGAGTCGGTTTCAGGGGTCCAGAAGTCCTGGGAGGTGCCCTTGGCGGAGGCGTCCTTGGAGGGCTGGTCCATGTAGCGCAGCGGTTTGCCGGTGCCGCGGACGTCGTCCAGTTCGCCGATCTGGTAATCCGGTACGTCGCTGGAGCCGTTGGCGAAGAACTCCACGGAGGCGGCCATGATGTCGCTGGTGGCCTCGTTCAGACCGCCGGACTCCCCTTCGTAGTCCAGATCGGCGGTGGCGTAGGTGACGCCGTGGGTCATCTCGTGTGCGGCGATATCAAGTGAGGTCAGCGGCCTGGCGTTGCCGATGCCGTCGCCGTAGGTCATGCAGAAGCAGCCGTCTTCCCAGAAGGCGTTGGCGTATCCGTCGCCGTAGTGGACGCGGGAGCGGGCGCCGACGCCGTCGTTGGCTATGCCGTTGCGGCCGAACAGGTCGTGGTAGAAGTCCCAGGTCTTCTGCGCGCCGTAGGCGGCGTCGACGGCCGCTGTCTGGCGGTCGGCGGTGGTCCCGTCGCCCCAGACGTCGTCGGTGTCGGTCAGCAGTGTGCCGTTCCCGCCCAGGGCCAGGTCGTACGTCTTGTGGCCACCGCGCTGCGCGTCGGTCAGTTCGTAGACGTCGCCGTTACGGACGGAGCCGATCTGCACCTTGCCGCTGTACTGGCTGTTGCCCGTGCCGGAGTGGATCTGCTCGTGGCTCTGGAGCCGCTCACCGCTCTCGGCGTCGGTCACGATGTGCAGCTCGCTGGGTGTGCCGTCCTCCTGCACACCGGTGACGACGGATTCCCAGGCCAGCGTGGGCGTGCCGGATCCCATCCAGACGACCAGCTTCGGCGCTCCGTCCGGGGCGGCCTCGTCGGTCTTCTCCGTCTCCGCGACGGCGAGGGCCGACTTCTTCGCCGCCGAGGCCGAGACGGCGGCCTTGGTCGTCGGCACCGAGACCTTCGCCTTCGACGCCTTGGTGACGGTACGAGTACCGGCGCTCTCATGGACGACCAAGTCGCCGCCGAGGACGGGAAGTCCGGCGTAGGTGCGCTCGTAACGGGTGTGCAGCGTGCCGTCGGCGTCCTTGACGACGTCCTTCGGTATCAGCTTCTCCTGATCGCCGAGCTTCAGCGAACGGGCGGTGGCGGTCGCCGAATCCGCGGCGGCCTTCAGCAGCTTGGTCCGCTGTGCGGGAGAGAGCTGGACGGCGGCGGCGCCGGGTCTTGGCTTCGCCGTGATCTGCCGAGGGGCCTGATCCGCGCCGGCCGGCGCGGCGGAGACGGCGCCCGCGGCGGGCAGCGCGGAGACGAGGAGCGCGGCCATGGCGACAGCCGCTGTCCCCGCCACACGCCCGCGCGCGGAGGTCCGGCGAGATGAGGGATGGGATGGATGAGACAACGTTGTCCTGGTGCTACGGAAAAAGTTCGTCACTCCTGCGGCTTCCTTCTGTCCGGCCGTGAGGTGGCGGCCGGTGGCGATGCGGGAACCGGAGGCTGGAATTCCTCCGGCGAGAAGACGTGCGATGCGACGTCCATGCGGTGTGCAGATAGTTTCAGCGGGAGATCGGATTGTCATCAGAGCGGAGATCGTTGTCCGAAAGTCGGTCAGCCGTTCGCTGCTGGTTCGCTCTCACACGCCGTGGACCACGTGGGCCTTTACGCGGCGGCAACACGGCGCTTACCAGTCACCTCGGCTTGTTTTAGACCGTGGCGTGATGGGCGCGGCCGGGGGAGCATCGTCAACCATGCCCGTCATATGGTGACTTGCCATCCTGTGCCGTGATCGGTGCCGAACACGCGATCCCGGACAGCGCCACGCGCCGCCGCGCAGGTGGGCAGGTGGGCAGGTCACGGATGAACGGGCGGCGGACCGCCGGGCCGTTGTCGCGGTCGGACCGAGGGGCCGAAAGTGGACAGGCTGACGGTGAACCGAGCGGTTTCCGGCCAGAGGTCCGTCCGGATGCCGGCCGTGCGATGGGCGGCGCGTTCAGTCGGCGGGTCCGGCCGTCCGCCTCTCCATTCGGGAGCGAAGGGACTCGGCGCGAGGATCGGTGTGAAGGGCCAGGTGCGTCAGGGCCTCGGTCCAGTGGGCGCGAGCCGCCTCCGGGTCCTCCGCATGGACGGCGGCGGCCAGTTGATCGAGTTCCACGGCGAGCTGCCACAGGTCTCCGAGGCCACGGTGGACGGCCGCGGCCTGGCGGTGGAAGGCGACAGCGTCGCCGTGACGTTCCATTACGGCGTACGTCTGCCCCGTGCCCCGCCAGGCCAGGGCTTCGCGACTGCGATCACCGATGCGCCGGTGGAGCATGGCCGAACGCTGGTAAGAGGCCAGAGCGTCGCCGTACTGCCCGGCAGCGCGCTGGATGTCGCCGAGGGTGAGCAGCCAGAAGCCCTCCAGCCCACGATTGCGCAGGCTGAGTGCGATCCCGAGGGCTTCGTCGATGGCCTCACGTGCCGCCGCGATGTCGTTCCGCTCAAGATGCAGTGCTGCGGTGAGCCACAGGGCGTTACCGACGCTCTGCTGGTTGTCCAGGGCGCGGTGAGCGTCGAGGGCGGCTTGGATCGCGGTGGCTGCTTCCGGAAGGCGGCCCGCTTCCAGGTGGGCTCCGGCGAAGTTGGACAGGGCGGACGCGGCCCAGCGGTCGCCGTTCACTTCACGGAAGACTCCTATGGCCTGTGCGAAGTGTGAGGCGGCAGCATCGAGTCGGCGGGCGCGCAAGTGGATGAGGCCCAGGAGATTGAGGGCATGTGCCTCCTCCACGCGGTTTCCAGCAGTGCGGGCAAGAACGAGAGCGCGACTCAGGTAGTCCACCGCCTGGTCAAGTTGGTGAACGGACCGGTGGGACATGCCGAGTTGGTTGAGCAGCAGGAGCTGACCATTCGTGTCGTTCACGTGCTCGGCGGACGCGAGGCCGACGAGTCCGAAGTCGAGCCAGTCCACGAAAGACGCGGAAGCGGACAACGCGTTCCACAGGGTCGCGGTCAGCTGCCAGGCGTGCTGGTGCAGCCCGGCGGCCGCGGCGGCTTGTACGAGGTGCGGGAAGGTGGCGCGTTCCCGCTCTGCCCAGTCGGCGGCGGCGTCGTAGTCGGAGAAGACAGGCGGCGGCAGGACTGTGGTCGTCCCGGGCAGCGACAGGTGGTCCTCACCGGGCTGGAGCCACGTCTGTGCCGCGTCCGCGGTGTGCAGGTACCAGTCCAGCACGCGGCGCAGGGCGGCTTTCCGCTGCTCGACGGGTTCCTCGTCGTGAGCCTGGTCGGAGGCGTAGGCGCGCAGGAGGTCATGGAACTGATAGCGGTCAGGCCCGATCTGCTCCAGCAGATGTGCGCCCACGAGGTCGTCGAGAAGCTGCCGGGCCCGGCCGAGCGCGAGGTCGGCGAGGGCAGCGGCGGCGTGGAGCCCAAACTCCGGTCCGGGGTGCAGGCCAAGGAGCCGAAAGAGCCGACCGGAGTGCGGCGGCAGCGCGTGATAGGACCAGGCGAAGACCGTACGGACGGCCTCGGCCTCCTCGTCGATTCCCGTGCTCAGCGCGTCCCAGAGCGCGGACTCGTCGCGCAGATCGGCCAGCAAGTCGTCGAGGCGCAGGTGTGGGTGGCCGGCGGCGCGCTCAGCGGCTATACGCAGGGCGAGCGGGAGGCACGCGCACAGCCTGGCCAGCTCGGTGAGCTTGTCCTGGTCGTCTCCCGGGCGGTAGTCCCTGGTGACGGCCCGCAGGAGTGCGACGGCCTCCGGTTCGGGGAGTGTGCCGAGGGTGATCCTGCGGGCGCCGTCGCGTACGGCGAGGGCAGCCAGGCGGTTGCGGCTGGTTACCACCACCAGGCTGTCGCCGCTGCCGGGAAGCAGCGGGCGCACCTGGCCGACCGTGGCAGCGTTGTCGAGCAGGATGAGCATCCGGCGGTCGGCGAGCAGGGAACGGTAGAGCGCGGCCGCGTCGTCCGTGTCCTGCGGTACGTCGCCCGACGCCACTCCGAGCGCGCGCAGGAAACGGCTTAACGCCTGCTCGGCGGTGACAGGCTCGCGCGGATCGTAGCCCCGGAGATTCACGAAGAGCTGGCCGTCCGGGAAGTGGTCCTTGACCTGATGGGCCCAGTGCAGGACCAGGGACGTCTTGCCCGCTCCGGCCGTGCCGGCCACCACGTGCACGGACACGATGACCTGGCCGCCGTCCCGGCCGGTCAGGATGGCGTTCAATTCGCCCAGTTCTGCGGTGCGGTTGACGAAAGTGTCGATGTCGGCAGGAAGTTGCCGAGGCGTGCGTGGACGCTCGGGTGCTCCAGGCGCCTGATGGAAGTGGATGTCACCGGTGACATTCCCGGCTTGGACCACATCACGGGACGTCCCGGAGAGATCGTTGGCCGAGTCTCCGGGCCGTCCGTCGGAGTCCGCCGGCTTGCCGATGGGTACATCCTTCCGAGTCAGGCCGCCGGGGGCGGCGGCAGCGGCGCGACGGCGCGCTCGAAGTAGGTCGCGATGTCCTCTGCGGCCGCGTAGGTCGCCCGCAGGTATGCCGTCCACGGTTCAACGACGGCCGGGTCGGTGAAGCGGATCGCACCATCTGGCACCCCGGTATCGGTGTACAAGACGTGGAAGAGCACCTTGTCGTCCTGAATGGTCAGTTCTGGAAGCGGTCCGTCGTTCTCCGCCGTGGCGACCGCCTCGGCAGGCAGAATCCGTACGCGCTCCCCGTGCTCGGCGCTGATCCGCAACGAATGCAGCTCCCACTGCACGTACGGCGTCAGCGGATTCTCCACCACGCGCACGCGGTGGAACACCGAGCCCCGGGCCTCTTCGTCCGCCTGGATCCCGCGCAGGTTGTCACGTTCTTCCTCGAACAAGCGCAGCGCCATGCTCCAGTCGCCTCGCCGCAGCGCGTCGCGGGACGGGCTGCCTACCTCTTCAAAGTGCTGTAGCCGTTCGAGTTTCCATGAGTTGCCGTTGCGGATCGTCGCGTCCCGCGCGCGGAAATCCTGGAGGTACTCCTCGTTTTCCAGCCGCCGGCCGCGTTCCACGGGAAGCGCCGGAGCGTGCACATCAAGCATCTGGAATGTCCGGCTTCGCCGCGCTGAGCATGTTGCCCGGAATGATGACGATTCGTTCGTCAGCGGCGAGCGTGACACCTTCCGGCAGGCGCGAATCGTAGTCGTCAGTCAGATCGCGGCCGATGACGGCGATATCGCCATTGCTGAGCTGCCAGATGTCCGGGCACTGCTCTCTGCCCTGGGAGTTGCCCAGCTCTTTCGCTGAATTTCCCAACCGCCGGACGAATGACGCGGACGGGTCGGCTTCCCAGACACGGGCCACGACCTGCCACCTCCAAGGTCAACGCTGTGACGGAACGTCACTGTCACGGTACCGTCCGGGTCCGTACGTACGCAGTACGTTTCGCGTCGTCTGTGAATGGCGGTCACTCCGGCAAGCGGGCGGAATCGTTCGCCGTGGCTGGGCGCCGCGCCCGGCGCCGCGACGGGCCCTGTCCGCCTTCGTCGTCAGAGGCCGTGCCCGGTCGTGGTATCGACATGGGCCGGGAGTGCGTCATGGCGATCACCGACCGAGAGCGTGCCGGTCGGCTCGAACAACAGGATCGAGGCGCCCTCCGGCGACGACGGCTTGTGCTCGACACCGCGCGGGACGACGAACACCGAGCCGCGAGGCAGGACGACGGTCCGTTCCGCACCGTCCTCGCGCAGCGCGATCAGCAGCTCGCCGTCGAGGACCTGGAAGAACTCGTCGGTGTGGTCGTGGACGTGCCAGACGTGTTCGTCGGCGACCTTGGCGACCCGTACGTCGTAGTCATTGACGCGGGTCACGATGCGCGGGCTCCACAGGGCATCGAAGGAGTCGAGGGCCTGGCTCAGCGAGATGGGTTCATGGCTCATGGAAGGATCATCGGCCTGGCGAGGGCCGAGCGCGAGTGTTAGGAATTGCATATGGCGCAAGAATCCTCGCACCGCGTGGTCATGATCGTCGCGGACGGCTCCAATCCGTTCGAGATGGGCATCGCCACCGAGCTCTTCGGCCTCGCCCGCCCCGAGCTGGAGCGGCGATGGTACGACTTCGAGTTGTGCGCCGAGACTCCGAATGTGCGGATGCACTCCGGGTTCTTCCAGCTCTCCGGAGTGGCCGGTCTCGACGCCGTGGACCGCGCCGACACCGTGATCGTTCCCAACCGCCCGGACCCCGAGAACGATCCACCGGACGCGGTCCTGGCCGCCGTGCGCCGGGCCGCCGCGCGCGGCGCCCGGCTGGTCAGCTTCTGCACCGGTTCCTTCACGCTGGCGGCGGCCGGAGTGCTCGACGGACGGCGGGCCACCACCCACTGGCGCTGGGCCGAACTCTTCGCGGCCCGCTTTCCGGCCGTACGGCTCGACCCGGAGGTGCTGTTCGTCGATGACGGCGACATCGTCACCGCCGCCGGCAGCGCGGCCGCTCTCGACACCTGTCTGGAGCTGATCCGCCAGGATCACGGGGCGCGGGCCGCCGTCTCCGTCAGCCGCAGGCTGGTCTTCGCGCTCCACCGCGACGGCGGCCAGCGCCAGTTCGTCGAACAGCCGCTGCCCGCCGTCCCGGACACCTCGCTCGGACCGCTGCTCGCCTGGGCCGGGGAGCGGCTCGGTACGGCGCTGACCGTGGCGGACCTGGCGGCCAGAGCGGCCGTCAGCCAGGCGACTCTGCACCGCCGCTTCCGCACTCAGCTCGACACCACGCCGCTGGCCTGGCTCACCGCGCAGCGAGTGGCCCTGGCGTGCCGTCTGATGGAGGAGGGCGAGGTACGGCTCGACCGGGTGGCGCGCGTCAGCGGCCTGGGCACGTCGGCGAACCTGCGCGCTCAGCTCCGCCGCCGCACGGGTCTCCCGCCGAGCGCCTACCGCCGCCGGTTCGGCCCGGCGTGAGAGGCCGTTCGACGCCGTGACGCGTGTCAGTCGACGCCGTGACGCGTCAGCAGCGCCGTGTTATGGCGCCTCCGGGCGCCCGTCGGGCGCTCGCCCATTCCAGTGGTTCCGTAATTCCGCGTCGCAGGCCCGTACGATCCAGCCGGCGCCGGCCGTCCGTGCCTCGTCACGCTGCTTGGCCAGTGCGGCGCATACGTCACAGCCGTCCACCGGAACGGGCGCGGCTCCTGGATCCGTGGTCACCGCCCGTTCCCGTTGCGCCGCCCGTTCCGCTCCGCCGCGCGTGCGCTGAGCACTTCGTCGGAAGAAGGCGGGGCCACATAGTCGGGGCACTTCGGCGAACCGCATTCACACCGGGGCCATCGAAGGCCGGATCCTGGGACGAGGTCCGCGCCTTCCGGTTCGGCGCCGGCCTTCTGGACCAGGAGGACACCGTCCACGCCGAACGCCGCCGACAGCCGGGACAAGAACCGTCGCGACTCGCTCCGTGTCATACGGCCAACCGCCTCAGGTCCTCCGGCGGCGACCGACGCGTCCGGGCCGGGCGACTCGTCTGCCGGTTCCGATACCTGAGGGGTTTTCTCGCGCATGAGGATGTGCCTTCCGTAATCGCGCATTCGCCGTCTGTGTTCAAGCATCGGCTGGCGCGAGTACGCTCAACAGGGGGTCGGCGTTGACTATGAGGGCTTTCAAGGAAAGGGCTGCCCGCGTGGCATATGCAGACGAGCTGGATCCGGCGGACTCCGTACTGTCGTTCTACGCGACGGATCTACGGAGGCTCCGCGAGAAGGCGGGTATGTCTCAACGGGCCCTGGCTGCCGAGGCGTTGATGGCGCCCTCGCTGCTCAACAAGATTGAGGCGGCGAAGCGGTTACCGACGAAAGAGCTGTCAGCGCTCGCGGACAGGACGTTCGGCACTGACGGTCACTTCACTCGGCTCTGGCCTCTGGTCATCAAGTACGCCTATCCCAAGTGGTTCCGGCCGTTCGTGGAGCTTGAGGAAGCGGCGTCGGAGATTCGGTCGTTCGAAGTGCAGGTGATGCCTGGTCTGTTGCAGACGGAGGGCTATGCGCGTGAGGTGCTCGCCGCTAGACGGCCCAACCCCGATGTCGTCGAAGAACACGTCATCGCCCGGCTCGAACGGCAACGTATCCTCATGCGCGACAGCCCGCCGGAACTGTGGATAGTGCTGGATGAGAACGTGCTCCGCCGTCGCATGGGGAGCGTTGACACGATGCGTGGTCAACTGGAACACCTACTGACAGCCGCGCAGACGTATAACACCGTGCTTCAGATCATCCCGTACGACGCTGGTGGGCACGCGGGGGTAGGTGGACCGTTCTCCGCACTCACGCTGGATGAAGGGCCGGATGTCGTATACGTCGACGGCTTCCTGCAAGGGCAGATCCTCGCCGAGCCCGAGGACGTAAAGGCGGCCACGCGTGCCTATGATCTGCTCGCAGCCGCTGCCCTTTCGCCCAACCGCTCGATCGATATGATCGCCGACTCTTTGAAGGAACTCAGACCATGATCAGCTTGAGCAGTCTGCCCGGTGTGGTGTGGCGTAAGTCCAGCCACAGCAGCGACAATGGCGGCAACTGCGTGGAGGTCGCGTCCGGTCTGTCCGGTGTGGTGCCTGTCCGTGATTCCAAGAGGCCTGCCGGTCCGGTGCTTGTGTTCGCTTCTGGCGCGTGGGCCGGTTTCGTCGCGTTCGCCGCGAGCAAGGTGGATTAGTCAGGTGTTCTGACGTGTTTTGAAGGAACTCAGACCATGATCAGCTTGAGCGGTCTGCCCGGTGTGGTGTGGCGTAAGTCCAGCTACAGCAGTAGCAACGGTGGCGACTGTGTTGAGGTCGCGTCCGGTCTGTCTGGTGTGGTGCCTGTCCGTGATTCCAAGAGGCCTGCCGGTCCGGTGCTTGTGTTCGCTTCTGGCGCGTGGGCCGGTTTCATCGCGTTCGCCGCGAGCCGGGACGACCAGGTGGCCCGTTAGGCCCTGTCCGGTCGCGCGTCCTCGGCGGGCTGGTCGGGAGAGTGTCCCGCGCAGGCCGCAGAATGGGGCCATGTCCCGACGATCCGTCCGTGCGCCACGCGCCAAGCGTTCCGAACTCCCTGCCGTCACCACCGCCTCGCCGTGTCCCTGCGGTCTGCCCGCCGCGTATGGCGCGTGCTGCGGGCGGTTCCACACGGGACCCGCCACCGCGCCCACCGCCGAGCTGCTGATGCGTTCCCGCTACAGCGCCTTCGCCGTGCGTGACGAGCCGTATCTGCTGACGACATGGGATCCTGCCACCCGCCCGCCGAGCGTGGATCTCGAACCCGCGATGCGGTGGACGGGACTGGAGATCCTGGAGACCACCGACGGCAGCGCGTTCCACACCACCGGCACCGTCACCTTCCGCGCCCGCTTCACTCAGCAGGGCAAGCCCGGCGTACTGCACGAGCGGAGCCGTTTCGCGCGCCACGAAGGTGCCTGGGTCTATGTGGACGGCACCTTCGCGGAGTGACCTGACCTGACCTGACCTGACCTGACCTGACCGGGCCGGGCCGGACCGGACCGGACCGGACCCGACCTGACCGGACCGCCGCCGACGGCCGCTCAGCCTCGCGGAATCGCCAGCACCTCCGCCAGGTCGTACCGCACCGGCTCGTCCAACTGGTCGTAGGTGCAGCTCGCGGGCGTACGGTCCGGGCGCCATCGGCGGAATTGCGCCGTGTGCCGGAACCTGCCGCTCTCATGGGCGCCTTCCATATGGTCGTAGGCGACCTCGCACACCCACTCAGGACGCAGCGGAAGCCACGACAGGTCCTTCGTACCGGACCAGCGGCTCGGTCCGCCGGGCAGCCGTGCGCTCTCGTGCGCGGTCTCCTCCGTCCACGCGGCCCACGGATGGCCCGCCGCCGACTCCATCCGCAGCGGTGCCAGCTCCTCGACCAGCTCCGCCCGGCGTTTCATGGAGAACGCGGCGCAGACGCCGACATGCTGAAGTGCGCCGGCGGAGTCGTAGAGGCCGAGCAGCAGAGATCCCACCACCGGGCCGCTCTTGTGGAGCCGGTAGCCCGCGACGACCACATCCGCGGTGCGCTCGTGTTTGATCTTGAACATCGACCGGGTGTCCGGCCGGTACGGCAGATCGAGCGGCTTGGCGATCACTCCGTCGAGCCCGGCGCCCTCGTACCGCTCGAACCACTCCCGTGCCAGCTCGATATCGGTGGTGGCGGGCGCGAGATGCACCGGCGGTTCGGCGCCGACAAGCGCGGCCTCCAGTGCCTCTCGGCGTCGCGTCTGGGAGACGGCCATCAGTGTGGCGTCGCCGAGGGCCAGCAGATCGAACGCGACGAAGCTCGCCGGTGTCCGCTCGGCGAGCGTGTCCACCCGGGATTTCGCCGGATGGATGCGCTCGGTGAGACGGTCGAAGTCCAGCCTTCCGTCATGGACGATCACGATCTCTCCGTCCACGACACAGCGCTCGGGCAGCTCGGCCCGCAGGGCCGTGACCAGCTCGGGAAAGTAGCGGGTGAGAGGCTTTCCGGTCCTGCTGCCGATCACCACCTCGTCGCCGTCGCGGTGGATGATCGCCCGGAAGCCGTCCCATTTGGCCTCGTACTGCATACCGGCCGGAATGCCGGCCACGGACTTGGCGAGCATGGGCTTCACAGGTGGCATCACCGGCAGATCCATGTCCCGATTGTGCTGGGGAACATCGCGCTTCGCCCGATATGCGGTCCAGGTGTGCCCGGCCTACGGTGGCGCACATGGGTGCAGCGGTGGAGCTGGAGGCGGGTGGCCGGACCGTACGGCTGTCCAGCCCGGACAAGATCTATTTTCCTGAGCGAGGCTTCACCAAGCTGGATGTCGCCCGCTACTACCTGGCCGTGGGGACGGGTGTGCTCCGCGCGCTGCGCGACCGGCCGACGACACTGGAGCGCTTCCCGGAAGGCGTCGAGGGCGAGTCCTTCTTCCAGAAACGCGCGCCGAAGAATCTGCCCGACTGGATTCCCACCGCCCGGATCGACTTTCCCAGCGGGCGCTCGGCCGACGAGATCTGTCCGACGGAGGTGGCCGCCGTGCTCTGGGCGGCGAACCTCGGCTGCCTCACCTTCCATCCCTGGCCGGTACGCAGAGGCCGCGCCGACCATCCGGACGAGCTGCGGATCGACCTGGACCCGCAGCCCGGCACGGACTTCGACGACGCGGTCCGAGCCGCCCACGAGCTGCACGCCTTCCTCGACGAGCAGGGGCTGCGCGGCTGGCCCAAGACATCCGGCGGCCGGGGCCTCCATGTGTTCGTACCGATCGAACCGCGCTGGACCTTCACCGAGGTACGCCGGTGCGCCATCGCCGTGGGCCACGAGCTGGAGCGGCGGATGCCCGGCCGGGTGACCACCGCCTGGTGGAAGGAGGAACGCGGCGAGCGGATCTTCGTCGACTACAACCAGACCGCCCGCGACCGCACCATCGCCTCCGCCTACTCCGTACGGCCTCGGCCGCACGCGCCGGTCTCCGCGCCGCTGCGCTGGTCGGAGCTGGACGAGGTCTCGCCGCGCGATTTCGATCTGGCGACCATGCCGGTGCGCTTCGCCGAACTGGGCGATGTGCACGCGGAGATGGAGGACGAGGCGCAGGGCCTCGAAGGACTGCTGGAACTGGCCGACCGGTACGAACGGGACCACGGGCTCGGAGACATGCCGTATCCGCCGGACTATCCGAAGATGCCGGGCGAGCCGAAGCGGGTCCAGCCGAGCCGGGCCAGACGCGACGACAGCGCGTAGCGGTCGTGTCCGCCCGGCTCCGCCGACAGACGAAGGTGCCCCCTCCCGCGAGAGAGGGGGCACCTTGGCGTACGAACCGGAGCCGGTCCCGCTACAGCTCCTTGATGCGGATGTTGCGGTACGAGATCACATCCGTCGTGCTGTGGACCTGGAGCCCGACATAGCCGGTGGCGTACCGCCGGCCGTCCGTGCCCGGGTCACCGGCGCGCTCGGGAGTGAACGTCTGACCGCCGATGTTGTCGAACTCGTTGATCAGGACACCGTTGCGCAGAATCGTGAAGTGCTGGCCGACCACACGGATCTCGTAGTCGTTCCAGGTGCCCTTCGGAGTGACACCGGCGCCGCCCAGGCCCACGCGGTCGAAGCCGTAGATCGAGCCGGTCTTGTAGATGTCGCCGTCCGGCTTGTCGAGAATCTGGATCTCATGGCCGTAGTTGATGGCGACCCACTCGGGGCGGGACTCCTCCGGGTGCCCGTGGACATTCGGGAAGCGGACGAAGACACCGCCGTTGGCGTTGCCCGTGCCCGGAGCGTCGTCGCGGAACTGGAGCTTCAGCGAGAAGTCGCCGTACTTGCGCTCCGGGAACCACAGCATGCCCATGCCGTCGACCGTGGTGCTGCTCTTGATGGCACCGTCGTCGGTCAGAGCGAACTTGCCGCCGCCCACCTGCTCCCACTTGGCGAGGGACGCCGCCGTGCCGTCGAAGAGATCGCGGTAGCCCGTGGTCTGGCCGGGCTTGCCGATCTTGGACTGGTTGGCGGCCTTGGTGATCTTCTTGAACTCGCGCTGGTCGATGACATTGTCGGCCAGCAGCTTGTCGAGCACACCGTCGACGTGCTTGAGGAAGAGGGCCTGGGAGGTCCACTCCCGCTCGTCCTCGATCAGCTCGTTGATGGTGCACCGGTTACGGGTGAGCCGGTTTGGCACGCCCGTGTCGACCGTGCCGACGATGACCGTCAACCGCTCGTCGTACTCAGGGCAGTTGGGAGCCGGGACACCGCCGCCCTGCGCGATGGTGAAGGTCACCTGCTTGGCCGGTGCGGTGTTGCCCGCCTTGTCGGTCGCGCGGTACGCGAACACGTGATAGCCGACCGGGTCGACGATGACGGGCGCGCTGTACGCGAGGTACGGGCCGCCGTCGAGCGAGTACTCGACCTTGTCCACACCCGACTCGGCGTCGGTCGCGGTGAGCGTCACCTTGGCGCTGGTGATGTAGGCGCCGTTGGCGTTCTTGTCACCGGCCACCGCCGCCGAGGTCTCCGGTGCGGTGGCGTCCTGCGCCGGCGGCTCCACGACGGTGAACCCGACGGACTTCTCGGCCGCCGCGTTGCCCGCCTTGTCGGTCGCGCGGTAGCGGACCGTGTGGGTGCCGACCTCGTGCACCATCACCGGCGCGGTGTACGGCTGCCAGGCGCCGTCGGCGCCGAGCGCGTACTCGATCGTGTTGACGCCCGAGCCGGTGTCCGAGGCCGTGACGGTGACCGTGGCCATCGTCAGGTAGTTGCCGGCCTCGTCCTTCTCGCCGCTGACGGTCGCCGAGGTCTCCGGCGCGGTCGTGTCGTCGGTCGGCGGGGGCACGACGGTGAAGTCCACGGACTTCTCGGCCGCCGCGTTGCCGGCCTTGTCGGTCGCCCGGTAGCGGATCGTCTGGGCGCCGACCTGGTCGACGACCACCGGCGCGGTGTAGGCCTGCCACGGTCCGTCGGCTCCGACCGCGTACTCGGTCGTCGCCACGCCGGAGCCGTCGTCGGTCGCCGTCACGGTGACCGTCGCGGAACCGACGTACGCGCCGTCGGCGTTCTGCTGGCCCGTGACCTCGGCCGCGGTCACGGGAGCGGTGGTGTCCTCGCCACCGCCGCCTTCGGTCACGGTGAGGATGCCGGTCATCATGTTGTGGCCGGGCATGGAGCAGAAGAAGCGGTAGGTGCCGGGGCTGAGGTTGACCTCGGCGGTGTACTTGCCGCCGTTGGCATCACTGGGATTGGCCAGGATGTTCAGCGGGACGTCGTTGTTGTAGTCCGAGTTGGACACGTCGAACGTCAGCGTGTGCGGCATTCCGGTGGTGTTGCCGGTGGCCGCGCTGTTCTCGAAGACGATCGTGGTCGGTCCGGCCACCGCGGTGGTCGGGAAACTGAGGTAGTGGTCGATGGGATCGCCGGCCGTCCAGGTGAGCACCTGGGCCGCCGCCGCGCGGTTGTCCGCACGGTCGTCGGGCCGTCCGTACGCCGCTGTCGTGGTGAGTCCGAGCACCATCAGCAGCGCGCCCACGAGCGCCGTCCACAGGCGTAGAGGTCGGTGTCTCACTGCGCCGCCTTCCTGGCCAGATCATCGGCGGCCGGTGTCGGCGCGCCGCCCTTGTATGTCACACGCCAGAGCGCGGACTGGGCATCGGAGGTGAAGAAGCCACGCCCGTAGTCCAGGACATAGAGCGAACCGTCCGGGGCGAACTTCCAGTCCATGAGGTTGCGGATACCGCCCTCACCGACCGGGATGATCTTCTTCAGCGACTCGGCGGACACGGGCAGTCCGCCCTGACCGGCGGTCTTCGGGTCGGTCAGCACCGCGTGGCGCGGGTTGTCCGCGTCGTAGAAGTCACCGACGAACCACTTGCCGTCCCAGTACTCGGGCCACTTGACGGCGCTGTCGGTCGTCGCGTCGTACCGGTAGACCGGGCCGTCCATGGTCGCCTGGCCGCCGCCCTTGAGCCACGGCAGCAGGAACTTCGCCTCGGACGCCTTGTAGCTGGGAACGCCGTTCGCGTCGCGCGGATAGTCGGGGGCACCGCCCTGCGGCGAGTACCAGATGGTGTTGGACTCGGCCGGCGGGATGTTCACCAGGCCGTCGTTGTTGGGCGACTCGTTCTTCAGGTTGTCGCAGTCGTACCAGCCCAGCGGCTTGCTCGGGTCGGGCAGATTGCGGTCGCGGTAGGGCTGCTTGTTGCCCATGCAGTACGGCCAGCCGCGGTTGCTGGCGTGGGTGATGACCGAGAAGGTGTCGTACTTCGCCGGGCCCCAGGTGGTGCTCGGCGCGTTCGCGTCCGGGCCGACCCAGCCCGCGTACAGCACATCGGTCTTCGTGTCGATGGAGATACGTGCCGGGTTGCGCACGCCCATCACATAGATCTCGCCGCGGGTCTTGCCGCCGCCCTCGGCCGTCTCCTTGCCCGTGAAGAGGTTTCCTTCGGGCAGGGTGTACGTCCCGTTGTCCTCCGGGTGGATGCGCAGGATCTTCCCGTTGAGGTTGTTGGTGTTGCCCGCGGTGCGGCGTGCGTCCGCGAAGGAGACACCCTTGTAGTTGGGCTGCGGGTTGTTGCCGGAGTAACCGTCGCTGAAGCCGGACGAGTTGTTGTCGCCGACGGCGATGTACAGATTGCCCTTCGAGTCGAAGGCCATGCCGCCGCCCGCGTGGCAGCAACTGTGGATCTGCACCGGCCACTGCAGCAGGACCTTCTCGGAGGCGAGGTCCAGCTTGTTGGTCGTCAGGTCCAGTGTGAAGCGGGCGACCCGCCGCTTGCCCATCTGGGTGTCACGGTTGATCTCGGAGTGCGGTGAGTAGTGCAGATACACCCAGCCGTTGGTCTCGAAGTCGGGGTCGAGCACGATGCCGAGCAGCCCCTCCTCGACCTTCTGCAGCTCGTCGCCGCCGCCCTTGTTGCCGAAGACGGTCAGTGAGCCCGCGAGGGTCACCTTCTTCGTCACCGGGTCGTAGACGTGGATGTCGCCCTTGCCCTTGCCGACGTCCGGGTTGTTCCAGTCGGTCACGACAGGGTCGCTGCCGGTACCGCCACCGCGGCCGATGTACAGCACACGTCCGTCGGGCGCGACGACCATGCCGTGCGGCTCGCCGATCTGGTCCTGCTGGCCCGGCTGGTTCGGCTGGGTGACGCGCTCCGCCGTGTAGTTGGCGTCGATCGTCGCCTTGCAGTCGGCGCGGGAGAGCCGCGTCGTCCACAGGAGTGCGCCGCGCAGATGGTCGCGGAAGTCGGTCTCGGCGAACGACTCGGCCGTACCGCCCATGCCGGTGTAGAAGGACCGGCCGCCGTCGTAGTCACGGCACCAGGAGACCGGATGGTCGGAGCCGTTGGCACCGGCGCCGGGCTGGTACGTGCTCTCCCTGACGCGGGCCACGGTGTGCACCTTGCCGGTCGGGTTGCTCGCCCAGTTGATCCACTTGTCCGGGCGCTTCCACTCCAGCGGAAGGTCCTTCGTGGCCGGGTTGACCCGGTCGCCGACCTCGACGGTCGCGCGCTGGACATTGGTGGGACTCGTGGCGGCCGGCCGGGCTCCGATCAGCCCGGTGAACCAGTCGGAGTACGGCTCCGTACGGGCCGCGTCATGGATGCCGAGGAAGCCGCCACCGGCCTCCACATAGGCCTCCAGGCCCGCCTCCTGCTCGGGATCGAGCACATCGCCGCCTCCGGTGAGGAAGACGACCGCGTTGTACGTACCGAGCTTCTTGGCCTTGGTGAAGACCGAACCGTCGTCCGTGGCCTCGGTCTTGAAGCGCTGCGCGGCGGTTCCCGACAGGCCGATCGCCTCGATGGCCTCGATACCGGCGTCGACGGCCGGTGACTCCTCGGTGGCCGACGCGTGGAAGACGAGGACCTTGACGTTCTTGCCGCCGGGAGGCGACGGAAGGGACAACGTTGTCGACGGCGCTTCCGGGTACGGTCTTGCGGTCGCGGCGGTGCCGCCGAGCAGAGACGCCGCCATCGTGCCGGCCACCAGGGCCGCGGCCATTCCGCGCCTGGATCTTGACCGGTGATGTGGTGCGCGCTGCATGTGTTCACCCACCCCTCTTTGGTCACACCTCTTTGGGTCATAGCAACAGCGCCTGAAGCTAGACCTCTTTCGGTGACTCGCCAATAGGTTGAACCGTAATCCCACCAACTTTGTCCTGAGTGTGGATAAACGAAGATCACTGGTCTACCGTGTGGCCGTCCCAGGGGCCTCGTGGGCCCCGCAACCTCCATACGGCACTGGGGAGTTCGGTATGGCCATGGACAGACGGACCTTCAACCGGCGCCTGTTGGCGGGAGGCGCGGTGGCGGCGACAGGAGTGACATCGTTGTCGGTCGCCACCGCTCCCTCGGCGACCTCGGCGGAACCGCCGCCCAGGACGGCGCCCGCGGGCGGACAGGTACGCCATCTCAAGCTCTACGCCGAGAACCTGCCGGACGGTCAGCTCGGCTACGGCCTGGAGAAGGGCAAGGCGACCGTGCCGGGGCCGCTGATCGAGCTGGTGGAGGGCGACACCCTGCACATCGAGTTCGAGAACGCGGCGGACGTGGCGGCCAGCCTCCATGTCCACGGCGTGGACTACGACATCGCCAGCGACGGCACGCGGATGACCAGGAGTCATGTCGAGCCCGGTGGCACGCGCACCTACACCTGGCGCACTCATGCTCCCGGCAAGCGCAAGGACGGCACCTGGCAGGCGGGCAGCGCGGGGTACTGGCACTACCACGATCATGTCGTCGGTACGGATCACGGCACCGGTGGTATCCGCAAGGGCCTCTACGGCCCGCTGATCGTCCGCAGAAAGGGCGACATCCTGCCGGACAAGCAGTTCACGATCGTCTTCAACGACATGATGATCAATAACAAGCCCGCCGCCGAGACGCCGAACTTCGAGGCCACGGTGGGGGACCGGGTGGAGATCGTCATGATCACGCACGGCGAGTTCTACCACACCTTCCATATTCACGGTCACCGCTGGGCCGACAACAGAACGGGCCTGCTCACCGGCCCGGACGATCCCAGCCGGGTCATCGACACCCGGATCACCGGCCCGGCGGAGTCATTCGGATTCCAGGTCATCGCGGGCGAACACGTGGGCGCCGGCGCGTGGATGTACCACTGCCATGTGCAGAGCCACTCCGACATGGGTATGGCCGGACTGCTGCTGGTGGCGAAGCCGGACGGCACGGTCCCGGGTTACGAGCCGCACGACCCTGACCACCCGATGGGCGCGGCGAAGCCGATGAAGGACATGCCCGGCATGAAGGGCATGACGGAACACTCGGGCCACTAGGTCCTGTCTGACACATCCCGCCTGGCCCGCGACGCCCGGCACGCCCGCTCGGGGCGTTGTCGGAGTCATCCGAGTACGTCCAGTACACGGATGATCCTCCGCCTTGGGATCGCACGCACCAGACGTCGCAGGCCCCGCCCTCCGGGCGGACG
>NZ_JARBAE010000038.1:0-74297 GCF_033795305.1 Streptomyces sp. AK02-01A | reverse complement strand
GTGAAGGGGGTCGTGCAGGGGTGGTGTCCGGGACGTAAAGCGTGATTTGTGGCGCACGACTACGAGTCACTCGGCAACCGGCTCGCACGCGCCGTAAATCATGCAGTCCAGGACACCACCGCGGAACGACACCCGGCCACAACCCGCACCGCACCACCGGCCCGCGCCCAGACCGGACCGCAACCCCCGCCGGAGGCGACCCGCACCACCGGCCTCCGCCCAGACCGGACCGCAACCCCCGCCGGAGGCGACCCGCACCGCACCACCGGCCTCCGCCCAGACCGGACCGCAACCCCCGCCGGAGGCGACCCGCACCGCACCACCGGCCCGCGCCCAGACCGGACCGCAACCCCCGCCGCAGGCGTTACCCGAGGTCCAGCCCCAGCGACGCCGCCGCCATCGCACCCACGTCCGCCAGCGAAGGCGCGTCCGGCAGCAGCTTCACTCCCGTCGCTCCCGCCCGGTACATCAGCACCGGCACATACTCGCGGGTGTGGTACGCGTGTCCGATCGTCGGATCGTTGCCGTGGTCGCCCGTCACGATCAGCCGGTCGCCGTCCCTGTCCAGCAGTCCGGTCAGCGCCGCCAGCCCCGCGTCCGTCTGCTCCAGGATCCGGCCGTAGCGCTCGGTGTCCTGCTGGTGTCCGGCGAGGTCCGTCTCCTGGACGTTCGCGACGACGAGCCCGTCGACCCCGGCGCGTACCGCCTCCAGCGTGTGTGCGAGCACGTCCGCCGTCGCGACCGCGGGCCGCCGTACGGCCGCCTCGCTCGCCAGGATGTCCGCCGCCTTGCCGATCAGCGTGACCGGGATCCCGGACCGCGCCGCCAGGTTCGGAAGCTGGCGGTCGTGGTCGATGTCCGCGCCGAGGTGCCGCACCTGAAGGCCGCCGTTGCGGTAGAAGCCGCTCGCCGGAGTGTCGAGCCCGGTCGTGCCGCCGTCTCCGGCGCGTACATACGCGGCGAGCGGCCCGTCCGCGTGGCCGCCGACGGCGATCACCCGGGCGACGGGCGCCACGGTCCGCACCGTACGGGCGATGGCGAGGATCCCGTCGAAGGGCAGGTCGTCCAGGCGTCCCGAGGCGTTCCAGTTGATGCCCGGGTCCGCCTCCAGGTTGTCGTGGACCAGTACGGCGCCGTCGACCACCAGCAGCGGGCGGCCGTCGAGCGGCTCCACGAGATGTCCCGCGGACTTCAGGGCGGCGGTCACGTCGGAGAGGTGCTCCGCGAGCCGGGCCACGGTCACCCGGCTGAAGTCCGCGCCCATCATGGTCTGGTGGCCGGCGAACGTGTCCGCGCCCGGGTAGCCGAGCGCGGCCCGTCCCACGGCCAGCGGCAGCGAGGTGCGCCGGGCCAGGTCCGGGTGCGGATGGACCAGGCCGAGCCCCAGCGCGCCGAGAGCGGGCAGTCGCAGCGGCCGGCCCAGCGCCTCGCGGCAGTGGTCCAGGACATGCCCGCAGGTGTCGGCGGCGAGATCGCCGGGCCGCAGCGTCCCCGCGTCCGGCATGGCGCCGATTCCGAAGCCGTCGATGACGACGATGACGGTCCTGCTCATACGGTGGCTCCTTGCAGCGCCCGGCCCTGGGAGTCGTACAGACCGGTCAGCCGGGGCTTCCCGGTGGCGAGTCCGGCGACGACGGCGACGGTCGAGCGGGTGACGAAGATCTGCGTGCGGAAGGCGAGCACGGCGGTGTCCCCGGCCCGGACCTCGCCGGACGACGGCGCGTCCAGCAGCCGGTAGTAGTCGATGTTCTCGGCGGGCGCGGCCTGTACGGGCAGCCGGAGGCCGGTACGCGGCAGCAGCGCGTCGCGGATGCCGGCCCGCGCGTAGAAGCCGCCGCCGTAGATCGCGGGCCGGCCGTCGGCCAGGGTGTGGGCGACCTCGCTGACGTAGACATAGGCGGGCTGTTCCGGCTGGCGCGGATCGGCCGCGTGCAGCGGCGTGGTGCCGGTGAGCGCGTGACCGGGCTCGCCGTGGGTCGCGCCCAGCCGGGCCAGCAGCGGCAGAGTCGCCATGGAGGTGACGCTGGGAGCGGAGAGCGCCAGCCCGTCGTGGCCGCGCCCGGTCAGCAGGTCCCGGCCCTTGAGGGCGAGTTCGAAATTGGCGGTCGGGGCGGGCAGATTGGTCGCCGGATCGCAGAGCACACACGGGAACGCGGTGACGCCCGCGATCCGGATGCCGGGCAGTCGTTCCGCGGCGGCGGCGAAGTCGTCCAGCGCGTCGAGCGGGACGCCGCCCTCCTGGCCCGGGTAGACGGTTCCGGCCGCTCCTTCGAGCCGTACGAACACGTCCTGGACGAAGCCGAGATCACGCGCGGTGTCCGAGACGGCGCGCGCGTTGGCGAGATCGAAGACGGTCACGGCCTCGGGCCGCCAGGCGAGCATCTCGGGCAGGGCCCGGTGCGGGATCTGTACGAGATGGCCGAGGTTGCCGGGGGCCGCGCCGGTGGCGCGCAGGGTGCGCGCCTCGGACGGGTCGATCGCGGCGAACCGCGGGATGTGCCGGGCGACGGCCCGGATCAGCGCGGGATTGCGGCCGAACTGCTTGACCACGAACCACAGCGAGAGTCCGAGCCGTTCCGCCTCGGCCGCCAGCAGCGCGGCGTTGGCTTCGACGGCGTCGGCGTCCATCACATAGGTGTCGGGCGGGATGGCACCGGACCGGTGGAGCGCGGTCGCGGTGTCGACGAGCGCGGCGTTGCGGGTGAGGACGGTGTCGAGGAACACGATCAGCCCTTCAGGTCGTGCAGCGAACGGCGGAGGATCTCGATCACGAGATCGGCTCCGGCCCGCATGGGGTTGATCCGTACGGTCCAGTCGGCGAGTCCGGGCGCGTCGTCGAGCGATGAGCTGGACATCCGGTAGACGAGCGGGGCGATCTCGTAGCGGGAGTTGGAGCCCACGGGATAGGGCGCGGCGCCGTGCCGCGCGGCGGCGGCGGGCAGTTCACGGGCCACGGGCCGGTCGAGCCGTACCAGCAGACAGCGGTCCTGGACGTTGGCGACGCGCACCTCGGCGACGCCGGGCACCTCACCGGCGGTGAGGCGTTCCGCGATCTCGGCGCCGGTCCGGGACTGGAGCGCCCACATGACGGGGACATGGGTGAGTGCGCGCAGCGCGTCGAGCGCCTGATGGCCCTGGACCTGGCCGCCGCCCGAGTAGTTGTCCGCACGGATGTGCTCCATGAGATCGCGGGCGCCGACGACCGCGCCGACGCCTTCGGGACCGTGCAGTTTGAACAGCGAGAAGCAGGAGGCGTCCGCGCCGAGTTCCACTCCGGAGGCGGGCACGCGCATCACCGCGTAGTTGTCGTCGACGACCGTCCGGACACCGGCGGCGCGGCAGGCCGCGAGCACCTCGCCCGGATCGTAGGAGTCGGCGAGCCGCTGCCGGCTGTGCTGGACGTACGCCCAGGCGAATCCGCCTGATTCCAGGGCCTCCTGGAGCGCCGTACGGTCGTTGAAGTCCACCTCGGTGGTGCGGACGCCCAGTCCGCGCAGGGTCACGGCGGTCGTCCGGTAGACCGGGGCCCGGTGGATCAGCAGCGGGTCGCCGGGAGAGACGGCGCCCTGCAACGCGGCCCGGATCGCGCCCGTACCGGCGCCCTGGACGAGCGCCGCGTCCTCCGCGCCGAAGTAGTCCGCGAGGACGGCCTCGACGCGCGCGGTCGTACGGGGCCGGCCGAGCCCCGGCACCACGCCGGCGTCCGCCTCGAAGAGCTGGGGTCCCTCGAAGTGCGCGGCGGTCTTTTCGAGCAGTCTGAACTGCCGCTGGACCGCGTCCTCCAGAGGGACCGTCGCCAGCGGGAAGGTCGGCGGAAGCTGTACGGACATCTCAGATCTCCTCGGCATCGACGGCGGCGCCGGTCAGGAAGCGCAGCGGATTGCGGCGCGTCATCAGGTCGATCAGGTCCTCGTCCACTCCCGCCGCGCGCACCTTGGGCAGGAAGGAGCGGAAGAGATGCGCGTAGCCCTGGCCGCCCTCCGACTCCAGATAGCCGTGGCGGGAGATGTCACAGCTCAGCAGGGTGCGGTCGGCGTGTCCGGCCTCCAGCGCCGCCAGCAGCAGCCGCAGCCTGGTGTCGTCGCTCTGGTAGCTCTCCTTGCCGACGGTGTCGAAAGCGACATACGCGCCGCTCGCGGCCAGTTCGCGGTGGACGGCCGGGTCGTCGAGCAGGTCCTGGTGGCCGATGGAGATCCGGTGCGGTTCCAGTCCCGCGCCGGTGAGCAGCTCCAGTTGGGCGAGTCCTCCGTGTCCGAGCTGGGCGTGGGTGGCGACGGACAGGCCGGTGGCGAGGGCCGCGTGGGCCGAGGCGAGAAGCGAACGGCGCTCGGGCTCGCTCGGCCGGTCGCCGTGGCTGCCGATCTCGCCGAGCACGCCGGGCCTGACGCGGGTGCCGTCGAGTCCCTCCTCGATCTCCTGGACGAGGGCCGCGGTGAGCCGCTCGACGCTCGTGTCCGCGATCTCGTCCGGATGGAACGCTTCGTAGTACCAGCCGGTCGCCGCGACCACCGCGACGCCGGACTCCGCGGCGACACGGGCCAGCGCGCGCGGATCGCGGCCCATGCCTCTGCAGGTCAGCTCGACGACCAGGGAGAGCCCGAACTCGGCGCGCAGGGAGGCGAGTTCGGCGGTGACGGCCGACCGGTGGCGTCCGGCGCCGAGGACGGCGGCGCCGTCGCCCGTCCGGTCGAGGTCGAGCACGAGATGTTCGTGGGAGAGGGCCGGGCCGCGCACGGCGGAGACGGGCAGCGGCCCGGCGACGGTTTCGATGTGGTGGCGGGTGTGGGGGACCGGGGAGCCTTCCCCGGGGTGGTGCTGCATGGTGCGGGTGCCTTCCTGGCGTACCTGTGATCAGCCCTTCAGCGGGGTGAACAGGTCCAGCCAGTAGAGGATGTTGAGAAGTACGCCGCCGGCGATGACGGCCGCGGGCGCCGCCGCCATCCGCACCACCGGCCGGCCCATCGCCTCGTTGAGGAGATAGAGGCCGCCGACGATGAGGATCGCCAGCCCGCCGCCCATGACATTGGCCGCGAGCAGTGAGCCGAAGAGGATCGCGAGCGACAGTGTTTCGGTGATCGCGCCGCGAAGATGCTCGGAGGAGTCGCGCACGCTCGGCAGCTTGCCGAGGACCTTGCCGATGGACGACAGGGCCAGTACCTCCAGCGCGAAGACCACCGCGCCGACGACGGCGGCGAGGAACGGGTTCGGCATCAGATAGCCGATGGGGTAGACGAGCGTGAAGCCGGCGATGCCGTACGCACCGGAGGCCAGCGCGGTCGTCGCGATCAGCGGGACGAAGCCGAAGACCCGGTAGAAGTCGACCTGGGCGGCCTCGCCGTACTGCCCCTTCGCGATCAGGAAGCTGGTGGCCTCGCCGCCGCCGAATATGTGCATCTGCGCCAGCACACAGACTCCGGCGCCCAGCACCATGAACAGCGGCAGAAAGCGGCGCAGCCGCAGGGCGCTGGAGCTGAAGAGGGACGCCATCGGGTCGTCCGGCTCCTCGACGCCGGTGCCGGTGGTCCGCTCTCCGGCGGCCAGGGCCGCGGCCCGGTCGGCCTCTCGCCGCGCCAGGTCCTTCCTGACGGCGAAGCCGATGAGCAGCAGCACGCCGGCCGCCATCGCCAGGGAGCCGGCGAAGACATTGGGCCAGAGCTTCATGGTCATGATCACGAGGGCCAGTTCGAGCACGGCCGCGAGTCCGCCGCGCAGCCGGCCGAACTGCCGGGTGATGGCGAGCACCGGGAAGAGCGTGAACAGGAAGAGGATCGGGGTCGACATCTGCTGCATCGCCGTCAGGAAGTCGACGGGCAGATCGTGCGCCACCTCGTTGGCGCCGTTGAGGCCGAAGACGACCACCGCGCCCCACGCGCCGCCGAGCAGCGGCGCGAGCCACTTCCTGGGCGCGAGGATGCCCAGGATGTCGGTGGGCAGGAAGAGCAGCCACGGGTTGAGGACGCCGCTGGACAGGGCCATCGGTGCGCCGAGGCCGAAGATGAAGCCCGCGGAGAGCCCGAAGGACACCGCGGTGGTGGCGGTACGCGTGGAGCGTCCCTGGATGAAGTCGAGCATGAAGGGGCGTACGCCGTCATTGAATACGGCCAGTGCCATGTGCGAGATGAACGCGGTCAGCGCGCACAGGGCTATGACGGTCAGCTTCTGCGTCAGCGAGAAGTCCAGACTGGTGCTCGCTGCGAGGACGGTGGTGCTCACGGGCGTGGTCTCTCCTGTCCTGGCCGGCTTCGGCGGTCAGCCGCGCGCGGCGATCGCGCGGGCCATGACCGGCGCGATCACGTCGATCTGGTCGATGGCGAAGCCGAAGACCCGCTTGCCCTCCGCCAGCAGCGCCCCGACCTCGTCCTCGGTGGGAACGGAGCGGCCGAAGGTGTGGCAGAGAGGCTTGCCCAGCAGGCCGACGAGGACGCCGAGGGAGGCGCCGGCGCCGGTGTGGCAGGTGCCGAGGTAGTAGTCGGCCTGGCCGGCGCGGAGCTTCATCGCGGCGTCCATGTCGTTGGAGACCGTGATCTCCAGCCGGTCGAGTCCGAGCCGGCCGACGGTGTCCGCGACCTCGGTCTTGCCGAGGCCACCGGTGAGGATCTTCGTCATGGCTGATTCCTTCGTGCTCGTGGTCCGTGCTGTCGGGGGAGTGGGGCCGGGCGGGTGGGTGAGGCGGGATCAGGCGGATGAGTTCCGGGCGAGGACGGCGAGGTGCAGACCCAGGAAGTTGATCTCGGAGTCGGGCAGCGGCGCGCCCAGCTCCTTCTCCGCGCGCAGGGAGACGGCGCGTGCCCGCGCGACGGCGCCGGGATGTCCGGCGAGCTCCGCCGCGACCTGTTCGTCGGTCTGGAACTGCTCGATCGGCTCGCCGTCCAGGAGCCGGTCGAGCGCCATCATGAGATGGCTGGTGAGCATGCCCGCCGTGTCCTCGGTGACGGTGCGGCCCTCCGCGGCCAGAGCGTCGAGCTCGTCCGCGACAAACGCGGCGACCTCGGGCCTGACCTGGCCGCTCTCACGGAAGAGCTGGATACGGAGGGCGAGCTGGTCGTCCATGGTGCTCCTTTCCGCGGGTTCTTTCGATCCGCATTCGACAGTAACCAGGATTTTGTATTTTCATGACGGCCAAGGCCGGAGGTCCGTTCCGGGAGTGTCCTTCGGGTGTCCGGTTTATCCGGCGGGGCCGGTGGCGGTCAATACCAGGGCGTGCGCTCGCCGCGCAGCACCTCGGTCTGGACGGTGGTGATGACCGACAGGTCGAGGGAGTCGCGTACGGCGCCGAGCGCCTTCGCTCCCTCGGTCCTGCCGATGATCGCGGCGCTGGAGTTGCGCAGCGACAGATCGCGGGTGACCTCGTCGCCGAGCGGCTGTACGTCCACGCCCGTACCGAGCAGACCCGGCACCTCGTCGAGATTCCAGACGGTGGCATCGGCCAGGTCCCGCGCGAACAGCTCGCGTAGCTGCATGTACGACGCCTCGACCCAGGTGATGTCGCCGCGTCCGGCGAACACCCGCTCGGCGAGCATGCGCTGGTCCTCGGAGGTGTGGTCGACCGCGACCCGCAGCCCCGGGGTGTCCGGGTCCGCGCCGTGCCGCAGCAGCAGTCCGTGCGCTCCGACATAGGTGGCCGGGCCGAGATCCGCGACCAGCTCGACCGGATGCTCCTCGGTCAGCCGGTCGGCGGCGAAGCGCGAGAGCACTACCAGGTCGACCTTGCCTTCGAGCAGGGCGCCGGTACGGGCGCCGGCGCCGCGCATAAAGGTGATCGCGAAAGGGGCGCCGGCCTCCTCGAAGGCGGAGCGCAGCCCGGTGGCCAGGCCCTCGTAACGGCGGGAGTACGGCAGTGGCATCGCGGCCAGCAGTGTGCCGAGGCCGGACAGCCGCCACAGTATGGAGCGGTCGGAGCGGACGAGGAAGGTGCCGAGATGGCCCCGGGCCGTGGTCTCGATGGCCTCGGCCTTCTCCAGTAGCTGGAGCGCCGCCTGGACGGTGCCGTTTCCCACGCCCAGCTCCACGGCGAAGTCGCGGACGCGCGGCAGCCGGGTGTCCGGCTCGTGGTTCAGCAGGAGAACCGCGAGCTGCCGGGCCGCGAGGCCGTTGCGGGTCAGGAAACGCTCGTCAAAGCCTGTCACGGAAGAGACAGTAAACAGGATTCTGGATACTGGCAAGGGTCCCGGCGTCGGGCCCTGGAGTCCGGGCGTGCGGGGTTCTCAGGGCGTGCGGGCTTCGGTGTGTGCGGCGGGCTCAGGGCGTGCGCGCGATCAGATACCGGAACACATTGGGCATCCAGACCGTGCCGTCCCGCCGGACATGAGGATGGAGCGCCTCAGCGATCTCCTTCTCCACCTGCCGCCGGTCCGTCGCCCTGATCGCGCCGTCGAACACGCCGGTCGACAGCAGCCCGCGCACCGCGCTCTCCGTGTCCGCGTAGCCGAAGGGACAGGAGACCCGTCCCGAGCCGTCCGGCTCCAGACCGGCCCGCGCGGCGACATCCTCCAGATCGTCCCGGTGTGCCGGGCGCCAGCCGCCCTTGCGCAGCCGGTCGGTCAGCCGGCCCGCGATCCGCAGCACCGCGTCCGTGGCGCAGCGCTCCGGCGGACCCCAGCCGGCCAGCACCACCGGGGCGCCGCGCCGCGCCAGCGGTATCGCCGACCCGAGGGCCGGCCCGAGCCCGCGCACGCCGTCCGCCGCATGGCCGATCGGCTGGAACGCGGTGATCAGGTCGTACCGAGGACGGCCGGACCCGGCGGTGGCCTCGGCCATCCGGTCCACGGGCAGCAGCGTGCCGGTGGCCACCGGCGCGTCGCCGCCGTCCATGGCACGCTCGCCCGGCGCGCGCAGCCGCTCACGCGCCAGCGCGAGCCGCTCCTGGTCGGAGTCGACGCCGGTCACCCGCGCACCTCGCGCGGCCGCGAGCAGCAGCGCGAGCCCCGAGCCGCAGCCGAGCCCGAGCAGCCTGGTCCCGCCGTGGACCTCCAGGCGCTCGTACACCGCCTCGTAGAGCGGCACCAGCATCCGTTCCTGGATCTCGGCCCAGTCACGGGCGCGCTCGCTCAGGTCCGTACGGACCGGCGGCGCTCCCGCCGCGCCCGAAGGAAGCCGGTGGTGCTGGACGAGCGTACGTGTCATGGATAGCGCCCCAATCCGCCAAGAGGTCGGCAGTGCCCTGATTGACAGCCCCCGTGTACCTGCGCACGCACATCCCCCGTAAGCCAGAAAACTCCGCATCCGCGCCCGCGTCCAGTGCGTGAAGGGCAAAGCCGTGCATGCCCCGGGCGCACGCCCCGGCGCGCGCGGCTGATTCCTTCTCACCGGTCCGGTCGCCGTACGCTTTCCGCCATGGCGAAGGCACCTGTTCTCACCCCTCGGGCGGCCGATTTCCCCCGCTGGTACCAGGACTTGATCAACAAGGCCGAACTGGCCGACAACGGCCCGGTGCGCGGCACGATGGTGATTAGGCCGTACGGGTACGGCCTGTGGGAGCGGATGCAGCAGGAGCTGGACGCCCGGATCAAGGAGGCCGGCGCCGCCAACGCGTACTTCCCGCTCTTCATCCCGCAGTCGTATCTGACCCGCGAGGCCGAGCACGTCGAGGGTTTCGCGCCCGAGCTGGCGATCGTGACGCACGGCGGCGGCAAGGAGCTGGACGAGCCGGTCGTCGTCCGCCCCACCTCCGAGACCATCGTCAACGAGTACTTCTCCAAATGGGTGCGGAGCTATCGCGATCTGCCACTGCTCATCAACCAGTGGGCCAATGTCGTCCGCTGGGAGATGCGTCCCAGGGTCTTCCTGCGCACCACCGAGTTCCTCTGGCAGGAGGGCCACACCGCGCACGCCACCTACGAGGACGCCAGGGACTACGCCGCTCACATCCACCGGAACGTCTACGCCGACTTCATGGTCAATGTCCTCGGCATCGATGTCGTCCTGGGCCGCAAGACCGCCGGCGAGCGCTTCGCCGGCGCGATCAACACGCTGACCCTCGAAGGCATGATGGGTGACGGCAAGGCCCTCCAGATGGGCACGAGCCATGAGCTGGGCCAGAACTTCGCCCGGGCCTTCCACACCGAGTACCTGTCGAAGGAGGGCACCCAGGAGCTGGTCTGGCAGACCTCCTGGGGCTCCTCGACCCGGATGGTCGGCGGGCTGATCATGTCGCACGGCGACGACAACGGACTGCGCGTCCCGCCACGGCTCGCACCCGTCCAGGCCGTGGTCCTCGCGATCAAGGACGACGAGGCGGTGCTGGCGAAGGTCCGCGAGACCGGTGAGCGGCTCAGGGCCGCCGGGATCCGCGTCCGGCTCGACGACCGGACCGACACGCCCTTCGGCCGCCGAGCCGTCGACTGGGAGCTGAAGGGCGTGCCCGTACGGATCGAGATCGGCCCCCGCGATCTGGAGAGCGGCACCGCGATGCTCGCCCGCCGGATCCCCGGCGGCAAGGAGCCGGTGGCCACCGACGCGCTGGCCGCGCTGCTGCCCGGGATCCTGGAGGAGGACCAGGCGCTGCTGCTCAGGCAGTCCCGGGAGCTCCGCGAGTCCCGGACCGCCGAGGTCTCCACGGTCGAAGAGGCCGCCGAGGCCGCCGGCGGCGGCGGCTGGGCGCGCATCCCGTGGGCGACGCTGGGCCCGCGCGGCGAAGCGGCGCTCGCCGGGCGAGGAGTGACCGTACGGTGCCTGATCGCCGAGGACGGGTCGGTGCCGGAATCGGATGATGCGCCGGGTACTGTCGCCCTCGTGGCTCGCGCCTACTGAAGCCCCTCTTGCCGCAGGAAAAAGCCGGTGTACGTAGATCGCCTACGCGTCGAAGCGTACGAGGCGCTACGTACCGGCTTGGGCGGAGCTGTGAGACTTCTCCGCAGATCAGCGCACCCGCCCTCGTCCGGACGCATCAATGGCAACTGACGGGTACGTGCAAATTATTTGGGATGCCCCGTAATGGAACCCGGGAGCGTTCCGGCTCGTTGTTCACGACGTGAGCACGACACCACCTGTTCTCGCCGCAGAGCTGGCACAGGCGTGGGCCGATATTCAGCGGTCCCACCCCGAGCTGCCGGATCTTGCCGCGCCAGAGTCCCTGATCGGAGAGTCGTCGTCCGCCTGCGGCGCCGAACTCTCCTTCGAACGACTGCTTCACGAAGCGGTCCATGGCATCGCCGCCGCGAGAGGCGTCCGCGACACCTCGCGCGCGGGCCGCTATCACAACCGCCGATTCCTGGCCATCGCCGAGGAGATGGGCCTTGATCATCCCGAGGAGCCGCATCCCAGCAGCGGTTTCTCCCTGGTCTCGCTGAGCCCCGAGGCGAAGCGGCGGTACCGTCCCACCATCGAGCGGCTCCAGCGCGCCCTCAAGGCGCACACGGTCGCGACGGCCGCCGACACCAAGCGCAGCTTCCGCGGTCCCGCCGCGCGGCACGGCTCGTCCGGCGGCGGAGTGCGCGTCAAAGCGGTCTGCGACTGCGGCCGTAACGTCCGCGTCGTTCCCTCAGTCCTCGCCCAGGCGCCGATCGTCTGCGGTGGCTGTGGCAAGCCGTTCCGTATCCCGGAAGTGGTCGGGGCCGCGAGCTGAGTCCCCGGGGCCGGAGCGGTCCATCGTCCGGGTCATGCCCCGCCGCGGGTGTGTGGCAGAATGGCCAGCCGTACTCGACAGTCGCACAGGACCCCTCTCTCCTCCGGCTGACGCGTCCATCGGGCGGATCGGGTACCGCAACCCCACGCGGCATCCCTTTGCGCCCAACCACGTCAAGACCAGGAGACACCACTCCAGTGGCAGTCAAGATCAAGCTGAAGCGTCTGGGCAAGATCCGTTCGCCTCACTACCGCATCATCGTCGCCGACTCCCGTACCCGCCGTGACGGCCGGGCCATCGAGGAGATCGGTCTGTACCACCCGGTGCAGAACCCTTCGCGTATCGAGGTCGACTCGGACCGCGCGCGTTACTGGCTGTCCGTCGGCGCCCAGCCGACCGAGCCGGTTCTCGCGATCCTCAAGCTCACCGGTGACTGGCAGGCGCACAAGGGCCTTCCGGCCCCGGCGCCGCTGCTCCAGCCGGAGCCGAAGGCCGACAAGCGCGCCCTCTTCGAGGCCGCGCTGAAGGACTCCGGCGACGAGCCCAAGGGTGAGGCGATCACCCAGAAGGCGAAGAAGACCGACAAGAAGGCCGACGAAGCCGGTACCGAGTCTTCGGCCGCCGCCGAGTCGACCGAGGCCTGAGCATGCTCGAGGAGGCTCTCGAGCACCTCGTGAAGGGCATCGTCGACAACCCGGACGAAGTGCAGGTGGCCTCGCGCAACCTGCGCCGCGGCCGTGTGCTGGAGGTCCGGGTCCATCCCGACGACCTCGGCAAGGTGATCGGCCGTAACGGCCGCACCGCACGTGCTCTGCGGACTGTCGTGGGCGCCATTGGCGGCCGTGGCATCCGCGTCGACCTCGTCGACGTGGATCAGGTGCGCTGACACAGCAGAACACCGGCACGGGCCGGGGAGGGCGTCCGCCTTCTCCGGCCCGTGCCCGTTTGTCGTGTGCGCGGACGACCGCGGCCTGACGTGCGGCGCGTGACCGCGCGGCCGTCGGACCGCGACCATCAATCGAGGAACCACCGCGGCGAACGACACGTCCGCGACAGCGGCGGCGGTCCCGCCGTACAGAAGGGGCTTACGTGCAGTTGGTAGTCGCGCGGATCGGTCGCGCCCACGGCATCAAGGGTGAGGTCACCGTGGAGGTGCGTACGGACGAGCCGGAACTGCGGCTCGGACCGGGCGCCGTACTCGCCACGGACCCGGCGTCGGCCGGACCTCTGACGATCGAGACCGGCCGGGTGCACAGCGGCAGGCTGCTGCTCCGCTTCGACGGCGTGCGCGACCGTACGGGCGCCGAGGCCCTGCGCAATGTGCTGCTCATCGCCGAGATCGACCCGGAGGAGCTTCCCGAGGACCCGGAGGAGTTCTACGACCATCAGCTCATGGACCTGGATGTCGTCCTGGCCGACGGTACGGAGATCGGCCGGATCACCGAGATCTCGCACCTTCCGTCGCAGGACCTGTTCATCGTGGAACGGCCCGACGGCAGCGAGGTGATGATCCCCTTCGTCGAGGAGATCGTCACCGAGATCGACCTGGAGGAGCAGCGGGCCGTCATCGACCCGCCGCCGGGACTGATCGACGACAGCGAGGCCGACAGCGAGTCCGGCGGCGAGGCCGACGGTGAGAACACCGGCGGCCACCGCGCGACCGACGGGGACGACGACTGATGCGGCTCGATGTCGTCACGATCTTCCCGGAGTACCTGGAGCCGCTGAACGTCTCCCTCGTCGGCAAGGCGCGTGCGCGCGGCCGGCTCGGCGTACACGTACACGACCTCCGGGAGTGGACGTACGACCGGCACAACACCGTCGACGACACGCCCTACGGCGGCGGTCCCGGCATGGTCATGAAGACCGAGCCCTGGGGACACGCCCTGGACGAGGTGCTGGCGGACGGCTATGAGGCCGGTGCGCACAGCCCGGTCCTGGTCGTCCCCACTCCGAGCGGCCGGCCCTTCACCCAGAAGCTGGCCGTGGAACTCTCCGAGCGGCCCTGGCTGCTCTTCACGCCCGCTCGCTACGAGGGCATCGACCGCCGGGTCATCGACGAGTACGCGACCCGGATACCGGTCTACGAGGTGTCCATCGGTGACTATGTGCTGGCCGGCGGCGAGGCCGCCGTGCTGGTCGTCACCGAGGCCGTGGCCCGGCTGCTGCCCGGAGTCCTCGGCAACGCCGAGTCGCACCGCGACGACTCCTTCGCTCCCGGCGCGATGGCCGATCTGCTGGAGGGGCCCGTCTACACCAAGCCGCCGGAGTGGCGCGGGCGCGGGATTCCGGACGTCCTGCTCAGCGGCCACCACGGCAGGATCGCGCGCTGGCGGCGGGACGAGGCCTTCCGCCGTACCGCTCTCAACCGGCCCGATCTGATCGAACGCTGCGACGCCGCGGCCTTCGACAAGAAGGACCGCGAGACCCTCTCCATCATGGGCTGGGCACCGGAGCCCGGTGGCCGATTTTGGCGCAGGCCCGAGGCCATGGAAGAATGAGCCGCTGCTGTACGTCCGGAGTGCGCCCCTGCCACAGGGGGAACGACGCCCGCCCGACGCGAACGGCATCCTCAGACTCTCATTTCGATATCCGCTGATGACCTGTGGCATCAGCGAGGAAGCAGACCATCATGGCCAGCCTGCTCGACACTGTCGACGCCTCGTCGCTCCGCAGCGACCTCCCCGCCTTCCGTCCCGGTGACACCGTGAACGTCCACGTACGGGTCATCGAGGGCAACCGCTCCCGTATCCAGCAGTTCAAGGGCGTGGTCATCCGCCGCCAGGGCTCGGGCGTCCGCGAGACCTTCACGGTCCGCAAGGTCTCCTTCTCCGTCGGCGTCGAGCGGACCTTCCCGGTGCACAGCCCGATCTTCGAGAAGATCGAGCTCGTGAGCCGCGGTGACGTCCGTCGCGCCAAGCTTTACTACCTCCGTGAGCTGCGCGGCAAGGCCGCGAAGATCAAGGAGAAGCGCGACAGGTAAGCCCGCGCCGACCGGGCCGAGAACTGACTCGCACCCGGGTTCAGCGGGCCGCCGGATAAGCTCTGGGCCCGATGGACACCGAAGCACAGCACGCGGAGCGCGACCGCTCCTCCCAGTCCCCCGCCGGGACGGAGGAGCGGTCGCGCTTCGCGCGTTTTCGCGGATCCCTGGTTTCGCCGGACGCCGGGCCGTCCTGGCGCCGGGCGGGGCTGTCCGGTGTGGCCTGTGTGCTCTTCGTACTGCTGCTGAGCACCTTCGTGGTGCAGCCCTTCATGATCCCCAGCGGCTCGATGGAGCCCACGCTCCAGATCGGGGACCGGGTGCTGGTCAACAAGCTGGCCTACGACTTCGGCGGCGCGCCGGACCGCGGCGACGTGGTGGTCTTCGACGGCACCGGGTCCTTCGTCCAGAGCCCGGCCGAGGAGAACCCCGTCACCGGGCTGCTGCACGGTGCGGCCACCGCGCTGGGACTCGCCGGACCCGCCGAGACCGACTTCGTGAAGCGGGTGGTCGGCGTGGGCGGTGATCGCGTGGTCTGCTGCGACACGGCGGGCAGCCTTGAGGTGAACGGCCACGCGGTGGAGGAGCGGTATCTCTACTTCGGGGACGCGCCCTCCCGTGTTCCCTTCGACATCGTCGTACCTCAGGGAACCCTCTGGGTCCTGGGCGACCACCGCGGCAATTCGCGTGACTCGCGGGATCATCTCGGCGAGCCCGGCGGTGGCATGGTGCCCGTGGACAAGGTTGTCGGCCGAGTGGACTGGATCGGCTGGCCGCTGGGCCGCTGGTCCTCGCTGCCGCCGACCGACGCCTTCCGGGACGTACGGGATCCGGGCGGCGCCCATGGGTAAGCGCGGACGCCCCGCCGGCCACGGGCCGGACACCGGACTGCCGACCGGCACCCGGGCCACCGGCGGCCGGCCGCTGCCGGGCCGGGCCGAGCGGCGCAAGCTCGCCCGCAAGGTCAAGCGCCGCCGTCGCCGGTCGGCGGTGACGGAGATACCGCTGCTGATCACCGTGGCGCTGCTGATCGCGCTCGTCCTGAAGACCTTCCTCGTACAGGCCTTTGTGATTCCGTCGGGTTCGATGGAACAGACGATCAAGATCAGTGACCGGGTCCTGGTGGACAAACTCACACCGTGGTTCGGCTCGAAGCCGACGCGCGGCGATGTCGTCGTCTTCAAGGACCCGGGCGGCTGGCTCCACGGCGAGCAGACTCCGCCGGACGACTCACCGGTCGTCGTGAAGCAGGTCAAACAGGGTCTGACCTTTATCGGGCTGCTGCCGTCCGCCGACGAGCAGGACCTGATCAAGAGGGTCGTCGCGGTCGGCGGCGACACCGTCAAGTGCTGTGACAAGGACGGCAGGGTCACCGTCAACGGCGTACCGCTCACCGAGCCGTATCTCCACCCGGGCAACGCGCCCTCGCAGCTCTCCTTCGAGGTGAATGTCCCGGCCGGGCGGATCTTCGTGATGGGGGATCATCGGGAGCTTTCGGCCGATTCCCGCTTCCATCTGGATGACACGTACCGTGGCACGGTCTCCGAGGACGAGGTCGTCGGGCGTGCGGTCGTGATCGCGTGGCCGTTCGCTCACTGGCGCCGGCTGGAGGAACCCGAGACATATGCTTCGGTTCCTGACGCGCGCGCCGCGCCCGCGACGGCAGTGGGGCCGTCGAATAGTCTTTCCTCTCAGGATCTGAACGGATTGATCCTGCTCCCGAGCCCTGCGGAACTCCCGCTCGTTATGGGAGTGGTGGGCCTGTCCCGACTCCGGGGCAGACGTTCGCATGGAGTAATCGCACGGACTAAGGAGTGAATGTGGGGGAAGTGGCGGTCGGCGCACGGTCCGGACACGAAGGTGCCGAGGAGGGACAGCAGCAGCTCGCCGAGTCGCCCGCCGTCTTGACGGACGATACGACGGAACCCCGGAGCGGCGAGGCCGCGGAGGCCGGGACAGGACCTGAGGCCGCTGCCGGTGAGGAACCCGGGAAGGGCACAGGACCGGGGTCCGGGACCGAGGCCGGGACCGAGGCCGGGACCGGCCCGGAGACACAGCCGGAGACCGGTACGGAAGCCGGAGCCGGGCCCGAGGCGAGTGCGACGCCGGGCACCGGGACGGTGCCGGAGGCCGGTGCGGAGCCGGACACCGCCGCGGAGGTCAAGGACGAGACCGGCCCGGGAGCGGGCGCGGAGCCCGTGACGGAAGCCGGGACGGGCGCGGAGCCGGTGGCGGAGGCGGAGGCCGGAGCCGAGCCGCAGGCGGACGCGGCGGCCGTGGCCGGTACGGAGCCGGTGGCCGGTGCGGAGGTCAAGGCCGGAGCCGATGCCGTGGCCGGTACGGAGCCCGCGGCCGGTGCGCGATCTGAGACGGATACGGAACCGAAGGCCGGTACCGAACCGAAGGACGGAACGGGAGCCGTGGCAGTGACTGGACCGGGTACGGGTACGGAGTCGGTCGGCGGGACCGAAGGGGTCACCGTGACCGCGCTGGCGAGTGACGCGGGACCCGGGAGCGTTTCCGGACCCGCGACCGCACCCGGGCCGGAGAGCGAGATTCCGGACAGCGGAGACTCCGGTGCGGCGAAGCAGCGGTCCTTCTGGAAGGAGCTGCCGCTCCTGATCGGGATCGCGCTGCTGCTCGCTCTGCTGATCAAGACTTTCCTGGTGCAGGCGTTCTCGATCCCGTCCGATTCGATGCAGGACACCCTGCAGCGGGGCGACCGGGTGCTGGTGGACAAGCTCACACCCTGGTTCGGCTCCGAGCCGGAGCGCGGCGAGGTCGTGGTCTTCCACGACCCGGGCGGCTGGCTTGAGGACGCCGAGACACCTGATCCGAATGTGGCGCAGAAGTTCCTCAGCTTTATCGGTCTGATGCCGTCCGCCGAGGAGAAGGACCTGATCAAGCGGGTCATCGCGGTCGGCGGCGACACGGTGGAGTGCAAGAAGGGCGGCAAGGTCCAGGTCAATGGACATCCGCTGAACGAGTCCGGGCACATCTATCCCGGGAACACTCCCTGTGACGACGAGCCGTTCGGGCCGATCCATGTTCCTCAGGGCCGGATCTGGGTGATGGGTGATCACCGGCAGAACTCGCTCGACTCCCGCTACCACCAGGAGCTGCCCGGACGCGGCACGGTCTCCACGGACGAGGTCGTCGGGCGCGCCTTCGTCGTCGCCTGGCCGCTCAACCGCTGGTCCCTGCTTCCGGTGCCGGACACCTTCGACCAGCCCGGGCTGAGCACCGCGGCCTCGGTGGCCTCCGCCGCGGCGCCCGGTGCGATCGGCCTCGCCGGCGCGGTGCCGCTCGTACTGTGGCGCCGGAGGAGGCTGACCGGCGGCTCTACCGCCGGGTAGGGTGCCGTCCCAGATCGTCGACCTCCGGCGGTCATTCTCCGGATCGGGAGAGTGCTGGGATGAGCGGAACCGGACGTACGAACGGCGGCCCCGGCCGGCTCGGCAATGTGCTGTCGGGGCTGGCCGTGGCCGTCGGCTGTGTGCTCTTCCTCGGAGGCTTCGTCTGGGGAGCCGTCGAGTACCGGCCGTACACCGTGCCGACCAACTCCATGGATCCCACCGTGAAGGCCGGGGACCGGATTCTGGCGCAACGGATATCCGGCGGTGCGGCACGGCGCGGGGACGTGGTGGTCTTCACCGACTCGCAGTGGGGCAACATGCCGATGGTGAAGAGAGTGGTCGGGGTCGGCGGCGACAAGATCGCCTGCTGTGACACGGACGGCCGGCTCACCGTGAACGGTGAGGCGGTCGAGGAACCATATGTGCGCGGGGCCATCGGCGGGCGCGCCTCCATGAACGACTTCTCCGCGACGGTGCCTGAGGACCAGCTCTTCCTGCTCGGTGACGAGCGCGGCGCCTCGCTCGACTCCCGCCTGCATCTCCAGGATCCCGGTCAGGGCTCGGTGCCGCGCTCGGCCGTGGACGCGCGCGTCGACGCCGTCGCCTGGCCGCTGGGCGGCCTGGTCGACCGGCCGAAGGGCTTCGCGGCACTGCCGGGCGGAGTGTCCGGACCGGGGCCGCTGAAACTGCTCGCCGGCTCCGTGGTGGCCGGGGCGCTGCTGATTCTGGGCGGTGCGGCCTACGGGCCGGTCGCGGGGCTGGTGTCGAAGCGGCGCCGGGCCGCGCGGCCCGGTGAAAGGGTGTCCGCCGGTGTCCGCTGAGAGCGCGCCGTCCGCGCCTGGTGAGGATGGGCCGCGAGCCGGCGCCGCATCCACCGCGGACGCGCCGCGAAAGGTGGCGCGCGTGGTGCTGCTCGACGCCGACGACCGCATCCTTCTGCTGCACGGACACGAGCCCGGCGCCCCGGAGGACGACTGGTGGTTCACACCGGGTGGCGGCCTGGAGGGCGACGAGAGCAGACAAGAGGCCGCGCTGCGCGAACTGGCGGAGGAGACCGGGATCACACAGGTGGAACTGGGGCCCGTGCTGTGGCGCCGGATCTGCTCCTTTCCGTTCGACGGACGGCGCTGGCACCAGGACGAGTGGTACTTCCTGGCACGTACGACACAGACCGAAGCCTCTCCCGGCGGGCTGACCGAGCTGGAGCTGCGCAGTGTCGCGGGGCTGAGGTGGTGGACCTCCGCCGAACTGTCGGCGGCGCGTGAGACGGTGTATCCGACCAGGCTCGCCGAGCTGCTGCGCACGCTGCTCGACGAGGGTCCTCCGGATGCGCCGGTGGTCCTCGCTCCCGAAATCGTCTAGGGGTGCGAGGGGCCGGAGCACAATAGGGGGACGTACGGCTGAAGGGGAACATGCCATGAGTGCCGAGGACCTCGAGAAGTACGAGACCGAGATGGAGCTGAAGCTCTACCGGGAGTACCGCGATGTCGTCGGTTTGTTCAAATACGTGATCGAGACCGAGCGTCGCTTCTATCTCACCAACGATTACGAGATGCAGGTGCATTCGGTACAGGGCGAGGTCTTTTTCGAGGTCACGATGGCGGACGCGTGGGTCTGGGACATGTACAGGCCGGCCAGGTTCGTCAAGCAAGTGCGGGTGCTCACGTTCAAGGACGTGAATATCGAGGAGCTGAACAAGAGCGATCTCGAACTCCCGGGGGGCTGAAGAGCATGACGGCGCGGGTGGTGCGGCCGGTCCCGGCCGCACCGCGCCGCTGTCCGGGGCCTTACTCGGGAGGGTGACCGAGTTATCCACAACCGCCGAGTTGTCCACCAAGATCCACTAGCTGCGGGCGGTCGCGTCAGAGTCGGTACCGGAGGTGGTGCCGAGATGAACGCGACGGGTGCGCTGGGACGGTACGGCGAGGAGCTGGCGGCGCGGGAGCTGACCGCGGCCGGGATGACGGTGCTGGCCCGGAACTGGCGGTGCGGCAGGACCGGCGAGATCGACATCGTGGCCCGGGACAGTGACGTCCGGGGCGCGGACGTGCTCGTGGTGTGCGAGGTGAAGACCCGCAGGACCGGGGCGTTCGAGCATCCGATGGCGGCGGTCACACCGGCGAAGGCGGACCGGCTGAGGCGGCTCGCCGCCTGCTGGCTGGAGCGGCATGGCGGACCGCCTCCCGGAGGGGTGCGCATCGACCTGGTCGGGGTGGTGCTGCCGGCTCGCGGCGGACCCGTGGTCGAGCACGCGCGAGGAGTGGCCTGATGGGCTTCGCGCGCGCGTGTTCGGTGGCGCTGGTCGGTGTCGAGGGCGTGGTGGTCGAGGTCCAGGCGGACCTGGAACCAGGCGTCGCCGCCTTCACCCTGGTGGGGCTGCCGGACAAGAGTCTGGTGGAGAGCCGGGACCGGGTCAGGGCGGCGGTGGTCAATTCCGGCGCGGAGTGGCCGCAGAAGAAACTCACGGTGGGGCTGAGCCCCGCCTCCGTACCGAAGAGCGGCAGCGGATTCGATCTCGCCGTGGCCAGTGCCGTGCTCGGAGCGGCGGAGCGTATTGACCCGTCGGCGATCGCCGATCTGGTGCTGATCGGTGAGCTGGGTCTGGACGGGCGCGTCCGGCCGGTGCGCGGAGTGCTGCCGGCGGTGCTCGCCGCGGCCGAGGCCGGCTACCGGCAGGTTGTCGTCCCGGAGCAGACGGCCGGCGAGGCGTCCCTGGTGCCCGGAGTGTCGGTCCTCGGCGTGCGGAGCCTGCGGCAGCTCATCGCCGTACTGGCCGGTGAGCCGGTGCCCGAGGAGCCGCGGGAGCTCGGACAGGGACGTCCCGACGCGACGCTGGCCGGTCTGATGGTGCCGGGCGCGGGAGTGAGCACGGGCCTTGCCGGTGGCGGCCGGGACGGCGGCGGACACCGGCCCGACCTGGCCGACGTGGCGGGCCAGGCGGCGGCGCGCACGGCCCTGGAGGTGGCCGCCGCCGGCGGACATCATCTGCTGCTGCAAGGGCCGCCGGGGGCGGGCAAGACGATGCTGGCGGAAAGGCTGCCGGCGGTTCTGCCGCCCCTGACCAGACAGGAATCCCTGGAGGTCACCGCGGTGCACTCGGTGGCGGGCACACTGCCGCCCGGTGAGCCGCTCGTCCGCGCCGCGCCGTACTGCGCACCGCACCACTCGGCGACCATGCAGTCACTGGTCGGCGGCGGGAACGGCCTGCCGAGACCGGGCGCGGTGTCGCTGGCCCACCACGGCGTGCTCTTTCTGGATGAGGCTCCTGAGTTCTCCGGACGGGCCCTGGACGCGCTGCGGCAGCCGCTGGAGTCGGGCCATGTGGTGGTGGCGCGCAGCGCGGGAGTGGTGCGGCTGCCGGCCCGCTTCCTGATGATCCTGGCGGCCAATCCCTGCCCGTGCGGACGGCACACGCTGCAGGGCGCGGGGTGTGAGTGTCCGCCGTCAGTGATCCGCCGCTATCAGTCGCGGCTGTCCGGGCCGCTGCTCGACCGGGTCGATCTACGGGTCGAGGTGCGGCCCGTCCACCGCACCGATCTGATGGGACAGGGCGGCGGAAGCGAGTCCACGGCGACCGTCGCCGCGCGCGTGCGGGAGGCCAGAGCGCGCTCGGCGGCCCGGCTGGAGGGGACACCGTGGTCGGTGAACAGCGAGGTGCCCGGCCATGAGCTGCGTACCCGCTGGCTCGCCGCACCCGGTGCGCTCGCCGCCGCGGAACACGATCTGGAACGAGGCATGCTCACCGCCCGCGGCCTGGACCGGGTGCTGCGAGTGGCCTGGACGGCCGCGGATCTCGCCGGGCGCGACCGGCCGGAGGCACGCGACGTCGATCTGGCGCTGGAGTTGCGGACCGGCATCTCCCGGGGCGCGACGGCCGCCGCCGGAGGCGTGTCATGACGTCCGGCGTCGGCGAGCGGGAGCGACTGGCGCGCGCCGCGCTCACCCGGGTGTTCGAGCCGGGAGACGAGCGCGGCGGGCGGTGGCTGCGGGAGTTCGGCGCGGTCGGACTACTGGCTCGCCTCACCTCGCGGGACGACGAGCGGGATCAGCTCACAGGAGCCGGTGAGCAGCGGCTCGGCGGCTATCGGCTTCGCGCCGCGGCCGCCGTCCCCGAGCGTGATCTCTCGGTGGTGGCCGCGCTCGGCGGCCGGTTCGTCTGCCCCGGAGACGCGGAGTGGCCCAGCCAGCTCGACGACCTGGGGTCGGCCGGACCCGTCGGACTCTGGGTGCGGGGCCGGCCGGACCTGCGGATCTGGTCGCTGCGCTCCGTCGCCGTCGTCGGCGCCCGGGCGTGTACCCCGTACGGGGCACATATGGCGGCGAGTCTCGGCGCGGGCCTCGCCGAACGCGGCTGGGTGGTGACGTCCGGCGCCGCGTTCGGGGTCGACGGCTCGGCGCACCGGGGCGCGCTGGCGGCGGGCGGCGCCACCGTCGCCGTGCTCGCCTGCGGCGTCGACGTCGCCTATCCCCGTGGTCACGCCGAGTTGATCGGACGCATCGCCGAACAGGGACTGGTCATCGGTGAGCTGCCGCCGGGTGATCATCCCACCCGTGGCAGGTTCGTCCTGCGCAACCGAGTGATCGCCGCACTCACCAGAGGCACCGTCGTCGTGGAGGCGCAGTACCGCAGCGGATCACTGGCCACGGCGCGCGGCGCCCAGCGGCTCGGCCGCTTCACCATGGGTGTGCCAGGACCGGCCACCAGCGGGCTCTCGGCAGGCGTGCACGAACTGCTGCGCGGTGAGGGAGTGCTGGTCACGGATGCCGACGAAGTGGTCGAACTGGTCGGCGACATCGGTGACCTCGCTCCTCTCCGCCGCGGACCCGTACTGCCCAGGGATCTGCTCGATCCCGTCAGCGCGCGGGTGCTGGACGCGCTGCCGGCCCGGGGCGCCGCCGACGGGAAGGCGATCGCGCGGGAGGCCGGCCTGACCGCCGACGAGACGCTTGGCAGGCTGTACGAGCTTCACTCGCTGGGGTTTGTCGCACGGCACGGCGACGTGTGGCGGCCGGTCCCTCGGGCGACACCGTAGGCCGCGGCGCGGCGAGGCGGTACTTGACCTGGAGCATTCGGGTGAAAAGGTGTGGGCGATGGTCCACGCATTCCTACCGGCGACACCCGGGGGGCCGACGTCATTGGCGTCGGCCCCGGACCGAAGGTGTGCCCGGCGGTGCCCACTCCGGCAGGCACGGGCGCCTGTTCTGCGGGTACCGCGACTCCGCAGTCACGCTACGCTCACGTGGATTCCGGCCCACACAGACATCCCCCGCACTTCACGGCAGAACGGCTCAAGGCAACGCATGCCCCAGCACACCTCCGGGTCTGACCGCGCGGCTGCGCCCCCCGCTGCCCGGGGCGCCATGCGGCCCCCCGCGCCCTCGACACTCGACGAGTTGTGGCGGTCGTACAAGACCACGGGCGACGAGCGGCTGCGAGAGCAGTTGATCCTGCACTACTCACCACTGGTGAAGTACGTCGCCGGCCGGGTGAGTGTGGGACTGCCGTCCAATGTCGAGCAGGCGGACTTCGTCTCCTCCGGGGTCTTCGGACTGATCGACGCGATCGAGAAGTTCGACATCGAGCGGTCGATCAAGTTCGAGACATACGCGATCACCCGTATCCGCGGCGCGATGATCGACGAACTCAGGGCCCTGGACTGGATCCCGCGCTCCGTACGGCAGAAGGCGCGGGCCGTGGAGCGTGCCTACGCCACGCTGGAGGCGCAGCTCAGGCGCACGCCCTCCGAGACGGAGGTCGCCGCCGAGATGGGGATCGCGCTGGAGGAACTGCACGCGGTTTTCAGCCAGTTGTCCCTGGCGAACGTCGTGGCGCTGGAGGAGCTGCTGCATGTCGGCGGCGAGGGCGGCGACCGGCTCAGCCTGATGGACACGCTGGAGGACACCGCCGCCGACGATCCGGTGGAGGTGGCCGAGGACCGGGAGCTGCGGCGGCTGCTGGCGCGCGCGATCAACACGCTTCCCGACCGCGAGAAGACCGTCGTCACGCTGTACTACTACGAGGGCCTCACCCTCGCGGAGATCGGCCATGTTCTCGGGGTGACCGAAAGCCGGGTCAGCCAGATCCACACGAAGTCCGTCCTGCAACTGCGGGCCAAGCTGGCCGACGTCGGACGGTGACGCCGTGTCGCCTCCACCGCATCCGTAGAGTGGAGCCGTGCCCAGGATTCGAGCGGCCTCCGTGGCCGAGCACCGGACCATGCAGCGCGGCGCCCTGCTGGACGCCGCACGCTCCCTCCTGTCCGAAGGCGGTACGGAAGCGCTGACCTTCCCCGCTCTCGCCGAGCGGACGGGCCTCGCCAGATCCTCGGTCTATGAATACTTCCGCTCGCGCGCCGCGGTCGTCGAGGAACTGTGCGCCGTCGACTTCCCGGTCTGGGCGGCGGAGGTGGAGGCCGCCATGGCCGGTGCCGATACGCCGGAGGCCCGGATCGAGGCGTATGTACGGCAGCAGCTCGCGCTGGTCGGAGACCGGCGGCACCGCGCGGTCGTCGCCATCTCCGCGAGTGAACTGGACGGCGGCGCCCGCGAGAAGATCCGCGCCGCGCACGGCGGACTGATCGCCATGATCGTGGACGCCCTCGCCGAACTGGGCCACCAGCGGCCGAGGCTGGCCGCGATGCTCCTTCAGGGCGTCGTCGACGCGGCGGTCCGCCGTATCGAACTGGGCGCGGCCGAGGATCCGGCGGAGATCGCCGAGGCCGCCGTGTCCATGGCGCTGCGCGGCGTACGGGGCTGAGCCCCGCAAGTCCGCCCAAGCCGCCGGACTCCGACTCCGTACCTCGCCTGACGAGGCGCCGACGCGGGAACCACCGAGGATCGTCGGGGATCCTTCGGCGCCTCGTCCGGCGGGCCCAGACCGCCATCGCCAGCAGGGCCGCCGTGTGCAGGGCGCCTGTCAGCGCGGGCAACGCCGCCGTTGACGCGCCGGCCGGTGGCACCGGCCGGACCACCGGCGCCGGAGCGGCCGTGCCCGGTTCCGGTACACCGAAGACCGGCAGCAGCCGGGACGGGCCCCGGCGGAGCAGCTCCGCGGGCAGCAGCGACAGCGGGTTCAGATAGACGTCGCCGCGCAGCAGCCCCCAGTGCAGACAGCCCACCGGGCAGTGGGACGCGGCAGCGGACGGGCCGGCCGCCAGCGTGGCCACCACTTGCCCGGCGGCCACCTCCGCGCCCGCGTCGACCAGCGGTTCCACCGGTTCGTATGTCGTTCGCAGCGGCGGAGTGTCCGTGCCTGGCAGCGTGATCGACAGCACCCCTTTGCTACCCACCCGGCCCGCGAAGGACACCCGGCCGGCGGCGGCCGCCCGCACCGGCGCGCCCGGCGCAGCGGCGAGGTCCACACCGCGGTGACCGGGGCCGTACGGCGTGGCCGGCGGATCCCAGCCCCGCACCACCGAGGGACGCGAGCCGACCGGCCAGGCCCGGCCGCCCGCGTCGGCCGGCGCTCCGGCGGCCCGGGAGGCGGACACGACGACACACAGCACGGCCACGGCAACGGTCGCGGCCATGGCGGGTACGACGACATACGTTCCGGTGCGCCGGAACAGCGAACGGACAGTGATCATGACGCCACCGTCTCCCAGCGGGACTCAACCGCGCTGATCATGCTCTGGTTCTGTGGAGTACTGACCGGTTGTGGACAGCGCCGTCACCCGGGGGTGCGAAGGTCCCGTACACTTCTTGTGGCGATCCGGGTCACCGGGTCGACTTCGCACGCCCCGTCATCGGCCTCTTCGTGCCGGTGTCAGCGCTTCTCGGTCCTTCGTGGCACAGCGCGGTCGGGGCGTCAGGCGCGACCGCCGTCCGGCGGACGCGACAACCGAGTACACCGAGGAGCACGGCCATGGCCGTCGTCACGATGCGGGAGCTGCTGGAGAGCGGCGTCCACTTCGGTCACCAGACCCGTCGTTGGAACCCGAAGATGAAGCGCTTCATCTTCACGGAGCGCAACGGCATCTACATCATCGACCTGCTCCAGTCGCTGTCGTACATCGACCGCGCCTACGAGTTCGTCAAGGAGACCGTCGCCCACGGCGGCTCCATCATGTTCGTCGGTACGAAGAAGCAGGCCCAGGAGGCCATCGCCGAGCAGGCGACGCGCGTGGGCATGCCCTACGTCAACCAGCGCTGGCTGGGCGGCATGCTCACCAACTTCTCCACCGTCTACAAGCGCCTTCAGCGTCTGAAGGAGCTTGAGCAGATCGACTTCGAGGACGTGGCCGCCTCCGGCCTCACCAAGAAGGAGCTCCTGGTCCTCTCCCGCGAGAAGGCCAAGCTGGAGAAGACCCTCGGTGGTATCCGCGAGATGCAGAAGGTGCCCAGCGCCGTCTGGATCGTCGACACCAAGAAGGAGCACATCGCCGTCGGTGAGGCGCGCAAGCTCCACATCCCGGTCGTCGCGATCCTCGACACCAACTGCGACCCCGACGAGGTCGACTACAAGATTCCGGGCAACGACGACGCGATCCGCTCCGTCACCCTGCTCACCCGTGTGATCGCCGACGCCGTCGCCGAGGGCCTCATCGCCCGTTCCGGTGTCGCCACCGGTGACTCGAAGCCGGGCGAGAAGGCCGCCGGCGAGCCGCTCGCCGAGTGGGAGCGCGACCTGCTCGAAGGCGAGAAGAAGGACGACGCCGAGAAGCCCGCCGAGGCCGTCGCCGCCGAGGCCGACGTGCAGACCTCCGCCGAGACGGAGAAGGTCGCCGACGCGGAGCAGGTCGACGAGGCCGCCGCGCCGGCCGAGACCGCTGCCCCGGCCGCGGACGCCGAGCAGGCCTGACCTCACAGGTTCGGATGATGACGGCGGGGGCTCCGGTCCCCGCCGTCCACCCGTAGATCTTCGACTTCCGAGAGAGACTCACAGACATGGCGAACTACACCGCCGCTGACGTCAAGAAGCTCCGCGAGCTCACCGGCGCCGGCATGATGGACTGCAAGAAGGCCCTGGACGAGGCCGACGGCAATGTCGACAAGGCCGTCGAGCTGCTCCGCGTCAAGGGCCAGAAGGGTGTCGCCAAGCGTGAGGGCCGCAACGCCGAGAACGGCGCCGTGGTCTCCCTCATCGCCGACGACCACACCTCCGGTGTGCTGCTGGAGCTGAAGTGCGAGACGGACTTCGTCGCCAAGGGTGACAAGTTCCAGGCCGTCGCCACCGCGCTCGCCGGCCATGTCGCCGCGACCGCCCCGGCCGACCTGGACGCCCTGCTCGCGTCCGAGATCGAGGCCGGCAAGACCGTCCAGGCGTACGTCGACGAGGCCAACGCCAACCTCGGCGAGAAGATCGTCCTGGACCGCTTCGCGCAGTTCCCCGCGGACGGCGGCTTCGTGGCCGCCTATATGCACCGCACCATGCCCGACCTTCCGCCGCAGGTCGGCGTGCTGGTCGAGCTGGACAAGGAGAACGCCGAGGTCGCCAAGGACATCGCGCAGCACATCGCCGCTTTCGCGCCGGCGTACCTCAGCCGTGAGGACGTCCCGGCCGACATCGTCGAGAACGAGCGCCGTGTCGCCGAGGCCACCTCGCGCGAGGAGGGCAAGCCCGAGGCCGCCCTGCCGAAGATCGTCGAGGGTCGCGTCAACGGCTTCTTCAAGGAGGTCACCCTCCTCGACCAGCCGTTCGCCAAGGACAACAAGAAGACCGTCAAGAAGATTCTGGACGAGGCCGGTGTCACGCTGAAGCGCTTCGCGCGCATCCGCGTCGGCGCCTGACCGTCAGCGCAGTCGTACACGCACGACGGCGGACCCCGCTAGGGTCGGGGACAGTCGCCGGACGAGTACGCGCCGGACGACCGCAGATCTGACGAGGAGGCCATTGCCGCTAGGGATACACACACCCACCGGCAATGGCCTTCTTCGTATGTGCACGAGGAGATCCCCATGAACAAGGGCGCGGACGCCATCCAGTCCCCCGATGACAAGGACGACAAGAGCGACCCCGGCAAAAAGGCCGGACGCTTCATGCTGAAACTGTCCGGTGAGGCGTTCGCCGGCCGGGGAGCGCTCGGCGTCGATCCCGACGTCGTACACGCGGTCGCCCGCGAGATCGCCGCCGTCGTCAGGGACGGTGCCCAGATCGCGGTCGTCATCGGCGGTGGCAACTTCTTCCGCGGCGCCGAACTCCAGCAGCGCGGCATGGACCGGGCCCGCTCCGACTACATGGGCATGCTCGGTACGGTCATGAACTGTCTGGCGCTCCAGGACTTCCTGGAGAAGGAGGGGATCGACTCCCGCGTCCAGACCGCCATCACCATGGGGCAGGTCGCGGAGCCGTATATCCCGCTGCGCGCCGTGCGCCACCTGGAGAAGGGCCGCGTCGTCATCTTCGGCGCCGGTATGGGCATGCCGTACTTCTCCACCGACACCACCGCCGCCCAGCGCGCCCTGGAGATCGACGCCGAGGCCCTGCTGATGGGGAAGAACGGTGTGGACGGGGTGTACGACTCCGATCCCAAGACCAACCCGGCCGCGGTCAAGTTCGACGCACTGGAGTACAGCGAGGTCATCGCCGGCGATCTGCGCGTCGCGGACATGACCGCCATCACGCTGTGCCAGGACAACAAGCTGCCGATCCTCGTCTTCGAATTGCTCACCGAGGGCAATATCGCGCGCGCGGTCAAGGGTGAGAAGATCGGCACGCTCGTGAGCGACCAGGGCACCCGGACCTGATCCGGGTCGGCCCCGCACGGGGATGGACAAAGCCCTGCCGGTCGGACACCGTGCAGGACAAGACGCGACGCAGGTTCCGCCGGACCGGCAGCAGGCCGGGCCCACTCAAGACACGCAGGAGCAAGTGGTGATCGAAGAGACCCTCCTCGAGGCCGAGGAGAAGATGGAGAAGGCCGTCCTGGTCGCCAAAGACGACTTCGCCGCGATCCGCACCGGCCGGGCCCACCCGGCGATGTTCAACAAGATCGCGGCGGACTACTACGGCGCGATGACCCCGATCAACCAGCTGGCGTCGTTCGCCGTGCCCGAGGCGCGGATGGCGGTGGTGACCCCGTTCGACAAGAGCGCGCTGCGCAATATCGAGCAGGCGATCCGTGACTCCGACCTCGGTGTCAACCCGAGCAACGACGGCAATATCATCCGGGTGGTGTTCCCCGAGCTGACGCAGGACCGCCGCAAGGAGTTCATCAAGGTCGCCAAGACCAAGGCGGAGGACTCCAAGATCTCGATCCGCGCCGTCCGCCGCAAGGCCAAGGAGACCATCGACAAGCTGGTCAAGGACGGCGAGGTGGGCGAGGACGAGGGACGCCGCGCCGAGAAGGAGCTCGACGACACCACCGCGAAGTATGTCGCGCAGGTCGACGAGCTGCTCAAGCACAAGGAAGCCGAGCTGCTCGAAGTCTGATGAACGACTCTTCCTGGCGGGCCCCGGCGACAGCCGGTTACTGGCCGCCCGAGCAGGGGGCTGCCCCGGCGGGTCCCGCATACGATGAGCACCCCGCACAGCAGACTCGGCCCATGCCCATCGTGCCCGACGGACCCGCGAACGGCGGGGACCAGGATGACGAACGGGGGGCTGCTCGGCCGGAGGGCCCCCAGTTCCGCGACAAGATTCCGCAGGAGCCCATGGCCGCACCTCCACCGCCGCCGCAGAAGAAGCGGGCCGGCCGTGATCTGCGTGCGGCCATAGGAGTGGGTCTCGGGCTCGGCGCCGTCGTCGTGGCGTCGCTCTTCATCGTCAAGGCCGTGTTCATCGGCGTCATAGCGGTGGCCGTGGTCGTCGGGCTGTGGGAGCTGACGTCCAGGCTCGACGAGAAGAAGGGCATCAAGGCGCCGCTCGTGCCGCTGGCCGTCGGCGGTGCCGCGATGGTCGTCGCCGGCTATGTGCGCGGCGCCGAGGGCGCGTGGGTCGCGATGGCCCTGACCGCGCTCGCGGTGCTGGTCTGGCGGATGACCGAACCTCCCGAGGGCTATCTCAGGGATGTCACCGCGGGCGTCTTCGCCGCGTTCTACGTGCCGTTCCTGGCCACCTTCGTCGCGATGATGCTCACGGCGGACGACGGCCCGCGACGGGTGCTGATGTTCCTGGTGCTGACCGTCGTCAGCGACACGGGCGCGTACGCGGTGGGCTGGCGCTTCGGCACCCACAAGCTCGCGCCGCGCATCAGCCCCGGCAAGACGCGGGAGGGCCTGCTCGGTGCCGTGGTCTTCGCCATGGCGGCCGGCGCGCTGTGTATGCAGTTCATCATCGACGACGGGATCTGGTGGCAGGGCCTGGTGCTCGGTCTGGCCGTCGCGGCCAGCGCCACCCTCGGTGATCTCGGCGAGTCCATGATCAAGCGGGATCTCGGCATCAAGGACATGGGCACGCTGCTGCCGGGCCACGGCGGCATCATGGACCGGCTCGACTCCCTGCTGCCCACCGCACCGGTGGTCTGGCTACTGCTGGTGATCTTCGTCGGTACGGGCTGAACGGCACGGGTACTCTGGAAGGGCTCGCCGCCCACCGGTGGCGAGCCCCTTCACTCCCGCGACTGCGGGGCTGATCCCGTGAGGTCTCCCGGCACCGGCATTGTCGTGTCGTTCTCTCCGCGCCAGCGGGGATGGCCCGGCCTCGCCGTACCGAGGAGATTTCACACATGGCCCCGCCGACTCCGGGAGAACTCACCTTTGCCGCGCCGCGTGGTGCCAAGAAGCCGCCGCGGCACCTCGCCGACATGACGCCGGCCGAGCGCCGCGAAGCGGTCACCGCGATCGGCGAGAAGGGGTTCCGCGCCAAGCAGTTGTCGCAGCACTACTTCGCGCGCTACATACACGACCCCGAGCAGTGGACCGACATCCCGGCCGCCTCCCGCCAGAAGCTCGCGACGGAGCTGCTGCCCGATCTGATGTCGGTGGTCCGGCACATCTCCTGCGACGACGACACCACGCGTAAGACGCTCTGGCGGCTGCACGACGGCACCCTCGTCGAGTCCGTGCTGATGCGCTATCCGGACCGCGTCACCATGTGCGTCTCGTCACAGGCGGGCTGCGGGATGAACTGCCCGTTCTGCGCGACCGGACAGGCCGGCCTGGACCGCAATCTGTCCACCGCCGAGATCGTGCACCAGATCGTCGACGGCATGCGCGCCCTGCGCGACGGCGAGGTCCCCGGCGGTCCTTCGCGGCTCTCCAACATCGTCTTCATGGGCATGGGCGAGCCGCTCGCCAACTACAACCGCGTGGTCGGAGCGATCCGCCGGCTGACCGACCCCGAGCCGGACGGCCTCGGAATCTCGCAGCGCGGCATCACCGTCTCGACGGTCGGCCTGGTGCCGGCGATGCTGCGCTTCGCCGACGAGGGCTTCAAGTGCCGGCTCGCCGTGTCCCTGCACGCACCGGACGACGAGCTGCGCGACACCCTTGTCCCCGTCAACACCCGCTGGAAGGTCCGCGAGGTGCTGGACGCCGCCTGGGAGTACGCGGAGAAGTCCGGCCGCCGTGTCTCCATCGAGTACGCGCTGATCCGGGACATCAACGACCAGGCCTGGCGCGGCGACCGCCTCGGCAGGCTCCTCAAGGGCAAGCGGGTGCACGTCAATCTGATCCCGCTCAACCCGACTCCGGGATCGAAGTGGACGGCGTCGCGCCCCGAGGACGAGAAGGCGTTCGTGGAGGCGATCGCGGCCCACGGAGTGCCGGTGACCGTACGGGACACCCGTGGCCAGGAGATCGACGGAGCGTGCGGACAGCTCGCGGCGTCGGAGCGGTAGCGGCGCGAGCAGCGCGCGGGAAGGCACCCGGGAGGTGAACCGGGTGTCCGAAAAGCCGCCCTGTACGCTGAGCTCGAAAACATCACATATTCCGACAGGGGAGCGCCACAGCGCTGAGAGTGCGGCACATGTCCGGTGTCAACGGGCAGCGGCCGCAGACCCTCTGGACCTTGCCCAGGTCATTCTGGGTAGGAAGTTCGGACATCACTCAAGCTGTTGCGCCCTGCCCGGGGTCCGGCCCGTCCGGACTCCGGGCAGGGCCGCGTCTTCTCCTGGACACCCCAGGAGGAAATCCAGTGACCACCATCAGGAAGACCGCGGTCGCGGCGCTCGCCGCCGCGCTCGGCGTCGCGGCGCTCGGTGCCTGCGGCGGCTCCGAGCCGTCCGACAGCGGCGGCAGCGGCGGCTCGGCGTCCAAGACCGTCACGCTCGTCAGCCATGACTCGTTCACCGCCTCGCCCGACGTGCTGAAGGCGTTCACGCAGGAGACCGGCTACACGGTCAAGGTGCTGAAGAGCGGAGACGCCGGCGAGGCCCTCAACAAGGAGATCCTGACGAAGGGTTCGCCGCAGGGTGATGTCTTCTTCGGCGTGGACAACACCCTGCTCTCGCGCGCTCTCGACAACGGTCTGTTCACGCCGTACGAGGCGAAGGGCCTGGACCGGGTCGACGCGGGCACACGGCTCGACCAGGGAAAGAACCGCGTCACTCCGATCGACACCGGCGACCTCTGCGTCAACTACGACAAGAAGTACTTCGCCGACAAGAAGCTCGCACCGCCGACGTCCTTCGACGATCTGGTCAAGCCCGCGTACAAGGACCTGCTCGTCACCGAGAACGCCGCGACGTCCTCACCCGGTCTCGGCTTCCTCCTCGGCTCCGTCGCTCGGTACGGCGACGACGGCTGGCAGGACTACTGGAAGAAGCTCAAGGCCAACGGCGTCCGGGTCGTCGACAGCTGGGAGCAGGCCTACAACGAGGAGTTCTCCGGCTCCGCCGGCGGCAAGAAGGCCAAGGCGGACCGGCCGCTCGTCGTCTCGTACGCCTCCAGCCCGCCGGCCGAGGTGCTGTACGCCGAGCCGCAGCCCAAGGAGGCACCGACCGGCGTCTCCACCGAAACCTGCTTCCGGCAGATCGAGTTCGCGGGACTGCTCGACGGCGCGAAGAACGAGGCCGGCGGCAAGGCTCTGCTGGACTTCCTGATCAGTGACCGGTTCCAGGCGGACATGCCGCTGAACATGTTCGTGAACCCGGTGGTGAAGAGCGTCGGACTGCCGAAGCTGTTCACCGAGTTCGGCGCGACCGTCGCCAAGCCGGAGACCGTGGCTCCCGACCGGATCGCCGCCAACCGTGAGCAGTGGATCCAGTCGTGGTCCTCACTCGTAGTGAAGTAACGGCGGGACGGCGGACCGCCGGGCGTGGGAACGCGGTGCGGCTCGGCCTGATGGCCGTGCCCGTCGCGTTCTTCGCCGTCTTCTTCGCCTATCCGGTGGCCGCGATCGTCGGTCGCGGTCTGCGGGCGGACGGAGCCTGGCGGTTCGGCCGGATCGGCGAGGTGCTGAGCCGGCCGGACATCCTCGACGTCCTGTGGTTCACCACCTGGCAGGCGTTCGCCTCCACCGCGCTCACCCTGCTGATCGCGCTGCCCGGCGCCTTTGTCTTCGCGCGTTTCGAGTTCCCGGGCAAGCAGGTGCTGCGCGCGGTGGTCACCGTGCCGTTCGTCCTGCCGACCGTGGTCGCCGGCACGGCCTTCCTGGCGCTCCTCGGACGCGGCGGACTGCTCGACCGGCTGTGGAGCGTGCGGCTCGACACCACGGTCTGGGCGATCCTCCTCGCGCATGTCTTCTTCAACTACGCGGTGGTCGTACGGACGGTGGGCGGTCTGTGGGCGCAGCTCGATCCGCGCCAGGAGGAGGCCGCGCGGGTCCTGGGCGCGGGACGGCTCGCGGCCTGGTGGCGGGTGACGCTGCCCGCGCTCGCTCCCGCCGTCGCGGCCGCCGCGCTGATGGTCTTCCTCTTCACCTTCACCTCCTTCGGAGTCGTACAGATCCTGGGCGGCCCCGCCTACTCCACTCTGGAGGTGGAGATCTACCGGCAGACGGCGCAGTTGCTCGACCTGCCGACGGCGGCGGTGCTGACGCTGGTGCAGTTCGCCGCGGTCGGCGCGATCCTGGCGGTGCACGCGTGGACCGTGCGCAGACGCGAGACCGCGCTGAAGCTGGTCGATCCGGCGGGGACCGCGAGCCGGCCGCGCGGCGCCGGACAGTGGACGCTGCTCGGCGGCGTCCTCGCCACCGTGCTGGTGCTGATCCTGCTGCCTCTCGCGGTGCTGGTGGAGCGGTCCCTGGACGGTCCCGGAGGGTACGGCTTCGCCTTCTACCGGGCGCTCGGGTCGGTGGAGGCGAGCGGCGGCACATTTCTCGTACCTCCGCTGGAAGCGGTGTGGAACTCCCTGCGGTACGCGCTGGTCGCGACGGCCGTCGCGCTGCTGGTCGGCGGACTCGCCGCCGGCGCGCTGACCCGCCGGGCCGGGCGGCTGGTGCGCGGTTTCGACGCGCTGCTGATGCTTCCGCTCGGTGTGTCCGCCGTGACCGTCGGCTTCGGCTTCCTGATCACACTCGACAAGCCTCCGCTGGATCTGCGGGCCTCCTGGATCCTGGTGCCGCTCGCCCAGGCGCTGGTCGGGGTCCCTTTTGTCGTACGGACCATGCTGCCGGTGCTGCGCGCGGTGGACGGACGGCTGCGTGAGGCGGCCGCGGTCCTCGGCGCGTCACCGCTGCGCGCCTGGCGGGAGGTCGATCTGCCGCTGGTGCGGCGGGCGTCGCTGGTGGCCGCCGGTTTCGCCTTCGCCGTGTCCCTGGGCGAATTCGGAGCGACGGTCTTCATCGCGCGACCGGACCGGCCGACCCTCCCGGTCGCCGTGGCACGGCTGCTGGGACGGCCCGGTGAGCTCAACTACGGCCAGGCGATGGCACTGAGCACCGTGCTGATGGTGGTGTGCGCGGTGTCGCTGCTGGCGCTCGAACGTATCCGTACCGACCGTTCCGGGGAGTTCTGATGGCCTTGCTGACCTTGGCGGACGTGACCGTACGGTTCGGTGACCGGAGGGCCCTCGACGCGGTGGACCTCACGATCGCCGAGCACGAGATCGTCTGTGTGCTGGGGCCCAGCGGCAGCGGCAAGTCGACGCTGCTGCGAGTGGTCGCCGGGCTGCGGCCGCCGGACGGCGGACGCGTACTGCTCGACGGCGCCGACCAGGCGGGTGTGCCGGCGCACCGGCGCGGGGTCGGGCTGATGTTCCAGGACCATCAGCTCTTCCCGCAGCGTGACGTGGCCGGCAATGTCGCGTTCGGACTGCGGATGCGCGGCGTGTCGCGCGACGAACTGCGCGGCCGTACCGAGGAGTTGCTCGAACTCGTCGGACTGCCCGGCGCCGGACGGCGGGCCGTGGCCGCGCTGTCCGGCGGCGAGCAGCAGCGCGTCGCTCTGGCACGGGCGCTCGCGCCCAGGCCCCGGCTGCTGATGCTGGACGAGCCGCTCGGCCAGCTCGACCGGAGTCTGCGTGAGCGGCTCGTCGTCGAACTGCGGGCACTTTTCGGACGGCTCGGTACGACCGTGCTCGCCGTCACCCATGACCAGGGCGAGGCTTTCGCGCTCGCCGACCGGGTCGTGGTGATGCGGGACGGGCGGATCGAGCAGACAGGCACGCCGCTGGAGGTGTGGCAGCGGCCGGCCTCCGCGTTCGTGGCGAGGTTCCTCGGCTTCGACAACGTGGTGGAGGCCACAGTGAGCGGCGAGAGCGCCGACACGGCGTGGGGCAAGATTCCCGTGCCTCCGGACTCCGCGCAGGGCGGGCACACGGTGCTGGTGCGGCCGGACGGGGTGCGCCTCGTCGACCCGGCGGAAGGGCTGCGCTGCACCGTTGAGGCCCGGACCTTCCGGGGCAGCCGGGTCGCCGTGCTGCTCAGGCCCGACGGCGGACCGGGGCTGGAGGCGGAGTGCGGTCTCCGGGACGCGCCGGAGGTCGGCGCGACGGTCGGGGCCGTCTTCGCCGCGGAGGATGTGGTGGTGCTGCCCGGCCGGGACGCGTGACGCACGCGCCGGACACGGTGCGCGGCTCAGGCCGCCGTCAGCCGGGCGAGCGCCGCCGGCGCCTCGTCCACCGTGTCGACCAGCGCGATCCGGCTCTCCATCGAGCGGCCCCGCGCCAGCGACCGGAGCAGCGGCCAGGTGGGCAGTGTCTCCGTCCAGTGGACGCGGTCGACCAGGACCATCGGGGTCGGCTCGCCGCGTGACTCGTAGTAGTTCGGCGTCGCGTTGTCGAAGATCTCCTGCACCGTGCCCGCCGCGCCCGGCAGGAAGATCACGCCCGCGTCGCAGCGCGCCAGCAGGCCGTCCTCGCGGGTGGCGTTGGCGAAGTACTTGGCGATGTGGGCCGCGAAGGCGTTGGGCGGCTCGTGGCCGTAGAACCAGGTCGGGATGCCGATGGAGTCGCTGCCCTCCGGCCAGCGGGACCGGATCTCGAAGGCGGCCCGCGCCCAGTCGGAGACGGAAGGGACGAACGACGGTGCCTTGGCGAGGAGTTCCAGCGCCTCGTCCAGCATCGCGTCGTGATGGGGCGCGGAGTACGCGCCGAGGTTCGCGGCCTCCATGGCGCCGGGCCCGCCGCCGGTGGCGACGGTCAGTCCGGTACGGGTGAGGGAGCGGCCGAGCCGCGCGGCGCCCGCGTAGGCGTCCGTGCCGCGCGCCATCGCGTGTCCGCCCATGACGCCCACGACACGTGTGCCGGTGAGGAGTTCGTCCAGCGCGTCGGAGATCGCGTCGTCGTGGATCGAGCGCAGCATGGACGCGAATATGTCGCCGTCGGCCTTGGTCCGCTGGAACCACGCGTACGCGCGGGCGTCGGGAGTGGCCTCGTAACCGCCGTCCGCGAGCCCCTCGAAGAGCTGGCCGGGCGTGTAGAGAAGCCCGCGGTACGGGTTGAAGGGAAGGCCCGGCACGGGCGGGAACACCAGGGCGCCGTCGGCACGCACCTTGGCCGTGGCGGCGGGTTCCATGGGACAGCCGAGGAATACGGCGCCGCCGGTGTCGACGCGCAGGAGGACGGACGTACGGGCCGTCAGATCGACGGACTGCAACCGGTAGCCGCCGAGCGTGCCGCCGCGGGCGGTGCGGTCGAACTCGTCGAGGGACTCTATCTCCCGGTCCTGACCGTGCGCGCCGGGCTGCTCGCCATTTACCATGCGGTCACGATAGGCCCTGGTCCGCCGGGTGTTGCCGGCCGGCCCCGCTCCGCGCGGAACCTTGGGACGCGCGGGGCGCGGGGACGGGGCGGCGCTTTGGGTCCCGTCCGCCGGCCCCGGGGCCGGCGGACGGCCGGTGCTGTCTCCGGGTCGGTGTTTCTCAGGTGGCCAGCGGAATCGCGGCCAGGGCCGACACCGCCCAGGTCAGCGGGGCGAAGGCGGCCAGCAGCGCCGCCGCCCGCACCGCCGCCGCCGTGCGCAGGAGGGCCGGCGCGGCGCCGGAGTGCTGCAGGGACACCGTGGTGAGCGCGCGGACCTGCCTCGCTTCCAGGGCCGCGTTCAGGAGTGTGGCCGCGGCGCAGCCGACGATCAGCCCCGCGCCGAGATCGGTGAGCGGGCCGAAGGGACGTTCGTCACCGGGGCCGTAGAGGGACGCCGCGGCGAACGCGCCGGAGACCACGGCGCAGAGCACGCCGAGCGGCCGGCCGATACGGCGGGCCTCGTCCATCAGGGCCCGGCCCGCCAGCAGGCGGATCGCGCCGGGACGCATCATCTGCAGGAGCCGGCCGCACAGATAGGTGATGCCGGGCCCGGCCAGCGCCAGGCCGACCGCGGTCAGCGACCAGCCGGCCAGGACACCGGCCAGGCTTCCGTCGAGCAGTCCCGTCTTGTTGCCGCGCCGGCTTGTCGCGTATGTCTCGATCGCGAGGCCCGCGGCGGTGAGGGCGACGCCCCACGGCAGTCCGGCCGGCGCGGGCGCGGGGACGGGAGTGGCCGAGGAGTCGGCCTCGGCCGGGCTCGTACCGGGACGCGGGCGCAGCGCGATCGCTGTCGCCAGCGCCGCCAGGAACGGCGCCAGCGACAGCAGCGTCAGCGCCGCGCCGAGCGGCAGCGGCCGGCCCGCCGCGAGCAGAGCCGCCGCCTCGCCCTTGAACGGCTTTCCGTTCAGATCGCCCCGGAGATGAAGGAAGAGCAGCAGTGCCATCGCGCTCCCCAGTGCGCAGGTCACCGCGGTGGAGGCGGCGGCCAGCGCCGTCAGCCGCGCCGGGCCGAGACCGATCGCCGACAGTCCGGTACGCGGCCGGGTGCTGCCGTCCGTACGCGCCACCGCGACCGCGAACTGCACCGTGGCGGCCAGCGGGATCAGACACCAGAGCAGCCGCGGCCAGGATCCGGCGGGGTGGCCCATCGCCCAGCCCAGCGTGCACAGCAGCAGAAAACCGACCCCGGCGGAGGCGGCCGCGACCAGCAGCCGGCGCAGCAGGACCAGGGGATGGGCGCCGCGGCCTAGACGGAGAGCGAGCACGCCGCCCGGCCTTCCGCCTCGGTCGGCCCCGACGAGTCGACGCGCCGGCCGTCCACGAGCGAGACCACCCGGTCGGCGAGCGTCGCGATCTCCGTGTCCAGGGTGGCCAGGACGACGGTGATGCTGTGCGACCGGGCCGCGGTGGTCAGCGTGCGCAGCACTTGCGCACCGTCCGTCTGGTGCAGCGGAGCGGTCGGCTCGTCGGCGAAGATCACCGACGGTGTGGTGACCAGAGCCCGCGCGACGGCGACCCGCTGCCGCTGGGCCTGGAGCAGGGCGTGGGGCCGCTTACGGGCGCAGACGCCGATGTCGAGCCGCTCCAGCCACTCCATCGCCGCGGTCTTGGCGGCGCGGTGGGACGAACCGCGCATCAGCAGCGGCAGGGCCGCGTTCTCCCAGGCGCTGAGTTCGGGCACGAGGGACGGCTCGGGAGCGATCCAGCTGAAGCGGTCGCGGCGCAGCCGCTCGCGCTGCAGCGCGTTCATGGTGTGGACCGGCGAGCCGTTGAACCACACCTCGCCCTCCTGTGGGACCAACTGCCCCGACAGGCAGCGCAGCAGAGTCGTCTTGCCGCTGCCGCGCGGTCCGTTCACGGCGAGGATCTCGCCCTCGCGCACGCCGAGCGAGACGCCGTCGAGAGCGGGCGAGCCGTCGTGTGAGTAGTTCAGGGAACGCGCCCAGAGCACGTCGTTGTCCGGCGGGGCCACCATGGCGTACACCTCGGTTCTGGATCAGACTTACCGTTCCCCGTCCGGGGGAACGAAGGCGGCGACGATGGGTCACTGGGCACCGTAGGTATTCGGGACCGGGTGTGCGGACAGCACACGGCCCGGGCGCGCCCCTTCTCACTCGAATGGGGTGCACCCGGGCCGTCATGCGGGTGGTCCGCGTACGGGACCGCGGTCCGCGTACGGGAACCGCTCGGTGGATCAGAGCTTGGTCCAGGCCTCCGTCAGCACCGCCCGCAGGATTCCCTCGATCTCGTCGAACGTCGACTGGTCGGAGATCAGCGGCGGCGCGAGCTGCACCACCGGATCGCCCCGGTCGTCGGCGCGGCAGTACAGTCCGCTGTCGTACAGCGCCTTGGAGAGGAATCCGTACAGGACGCGCTCGGTCTCCTCGTCGGTGAACGTCTCCTTGGTGGCCTTGTCCTTCACCAGCTCGATGCCGTAGAAGAAGCCGTTGCCGCGGACGTCGCCGACGATCGGCAGGTCGTGCAGCTTCTTCAGCGTGTCGAAGAAGGCGCCCTCGTTGTCGAGGACATGCTGGTTGAGGCCCTCGCGCTCAAAGATGTCGAGGTTGGCGAGCCCGACCGCCGCGGAGACCGGGTGGCCGCCGAAGGTGTAGCCGTGCAGGAAGGTGTTGTCGCCCTCGTAGAACGGCTGGGCGAGCCGGTCCGAGACGATGCAGGCGCCGATCGGGGAGTAGCCCGATGTCATGCCCTTGGCGCAGGTGATCATGTCCGGTACGTAGCCGAACTTGTCGCACGCGAACATCGTGCCGAGCCGGCCGAAGGCGCAGATGACCTCGTCGGAGACGAGCAGCACGTCGTACTGGTCGCAGATCTCCCGGACCCGCTGGAAGTATCCGGGCGGCGGCGGGAAGCAGCCGCCGGCGTTCTGCACCGGCTCCAGGAAGACCGCCGCGACCGTCTCGGGGCCCTCGAAGAGGATCTCCTGCTCGATCTGGTCGGCGGCCCAGCGGCCGAACGCCTCGGGGTCGTCGCCGAATATCGGCGCGCGGTAGATGTTGGTGTTCGGGACCTTGTGCGCGCCCGGCACCAGCGGCTCGAACGGCGCCTTCAGCGCCGGCAGACCGGTGATGGACAGCGCTCCCTGCGGCGTGCCGTGGTAGGCGACGGCGCGTGAGATGACCTTGTACTTGGTGGGCTTGCCGGTCAGCTTGAAGTACTGCTTGGCGAGCTTCCAGGCGGTCTCGACCGCCTCGCCGCCGCCGGTGGTGAAGAAGACCTTGTTGAGGTCGCCGGGCGCGTAGTGGGCCAGCCGCTCCGCCAGCTCGACCGCCTTCGGGTGGGCGTACGACCACACCGGGAAGAAGGCCAGCTCCTGGCCCTGCTTGTAGGCGGTCTCGGCCAGCTCGTGGCGGCCGTGGCCGGCGTTGACCACGAACAGACCGGAGAGGCCGTCCAGGTAGCGCTTGCCCTTGTCGTCGTAGATGTAGGTGCCCTCGCCACGCACGATGGTGGGCACGGGTGCGTTCTCGTACGACGACATGCGCGTGAAGTGCATCCACAGATGGTCGTACGCGGTCTTGGAGAGGTCCTTGCTCACGGCTATCGGGTTCCCCACATATAGGTCTGCTTCTTCAGCTTCAGATAGACGAAGCTCTCGGTGGAGCGCACGCCGGGGAGCGCGCGGATCCGTTTGTTGATCACTTCCAGCAGGTGGTCGTCGTCCTCGCAGACGATCTCCACCATCAGGTCGAACGAGCCCGCGGTGATCACCACGTACTCGCACTCGTCCATGGCGGACAGCGCCTCCGCGACCGTGTCCATGTCGCCCTCGACCTTGATGCCGACCATCGCCTGCCGCCGGAATCCGACGGTGAGCGGATCGGTCACGGCGACGATCTGCATAACGCCCTGGTCGAGCAGTTTCTGGACGCGCTGGCGCACGGCCGCCTCGGAAAGGCCGACGGCCTTGCCGATCGCGGCGTACGGGCGCCGTCCGTCCTCCTGGAGCTGCTCGATGATGGCGAGGGATACGGCATCGATCGCCGATGATGATCCGTTCCCGGTCCTGGAGTCCGCGCTACGACTTGCCACGCGGTTCACTGTGCACTGCGACTCTTCCGTCCCGCAACCCTTTAGCGATGAAATTCGTTGTTGAAGGGCCCATATTTCACCGAATCCGAAGATCGGGAGCGTCGGGCCTGTCGAAAGCGTCGAGCGAACGATTAGGGTGGGATGTCTCACCCATCGGACATCTGACAGGAGGGGTGGCTGTGACCACCGAGCTGCGCCGTCTGCGTAACTACATCAACGGGGAGTTCCGGGACGCCGTCGACGGACGGACCATCGAGGTGATCAACCCGGCCACCGGCGAGGTCTACGCGACGTCCCCGCTCTCCGGACCGGCGGACATCGACGCCGCCATGGAGGCAGCCGCGGCCGCCTTTCCGGCCTGGCGCGACGCCACCCCGGCCGAGCGCCAGCGGGTCCTGCTCAAGATCGCGGACGCCGTCGAGGAGCGCGCGGAGGACCTGATCGCCGCCGAGTCGGAGAACACCGGCAAGCCGCTGGAGCTGACCCGCACCGAAGAGATCCCGCCGATCGTGGACCAGATCCGCTTCTTCGCGGGCGCCGCCAGGATGCTGGAAGGCCGTGCGGCCGGCGAGTACATGGACGGCTTCACCTCCATCGTCCGGCGCGAGCCGGTCGGAGTCTGCGCGCAGGTCGCGCCGTGGAACTACCCGATGATGATGGCCGTGTGGAAGTTCGCGCCGGCCCTCGCTGCGGGCAACACCGTGGTGCTGAAGCCGTCGGACACCACTCCGGCCTCGACCGTGCTGCTGGCCGAGATCATCGGCGCGATCGTGCCCAAGGGCGTCTTCAACGTCATCTGCGGCGACCGCGACAGCGGCCGCGCGATGGTGGAGCACCCGACGCCCGCCATGGCCTCCATCACCGGTTCCGTACGGGCCGGCATCCAGGTCGCCGAGTCCGCGGCCAAGGACGTCAAGCGGGTCCATCTCGAACTGGGCGGCAAGGCGCCCGTCGTCGTCTTCGAGGATGTCGACATCCTCAAGGCCGTCGAGGACATCGCGGTGGCGGGCTATTTCAACGCGGGCCAGGACTGTACGGCCGCCGCGCGCGTCCTGGTGCACGAATCGATCCACGACGAGTTCGTGACGGCGCTCGCGAAGGCCGCCGCGGAGACCAGGACCGGCGCCCCGGACGACGAGGACGTGCTGTACGGCCCGCTCAACAACGCCAACCAGCTCAAGCAGGTCTCCGGCTTCATCGAGCGGCTGCCGGCGCACGCCAAGGTGGAGGCGGGCGGCCACCAGGTCGGTGACAAGGGATACTTCTACGCTCCGACCGTCGTCTCCGGCCTCAAGCAGGACGACGAGATCATCCAGAAAGAGGTCTTCGGCCCCGTCATCACCGTCCAGTCCTTCACGGACGAGGACCAGGCCCTGGAGTACGCGAACGGCGTCGAGTTCGCCCTCGCCTCCTCGGTATGGACCAAGGACCACGCCCGCGCGATGCGGATGTCGAAGTCGCTGGACTTCGGCTGCGTGTGGATCAACACGCATATCCCGCTGGTCGCGGAGATGCCGCACGGCGGCTTCAAGAAGTCGGGCTACGGCAAGGACCTCTCGGCGTACGGCTTCGACGACTACACGCGCATCAAGCACGTAATGACCTCGCTCGACGGCTGACGGTACACCTCAGGTACGCACCGGAGCGGGCGCGGGACCTCGCGCCGGGCGCCCGCTCCGGTGCGTGGTCCCGTGTCCTGGGGAGGACGTCGGCTCGTCACGCCGCGCGGGGCGGCCTCATCGGTGGTGACGAACGGGGCCCGGTGCCGGTGTCGGCTGCCGTCGCACTCTCCCGGCCGCCCGTGAGACCGTTCAAGTGCGTCTGGTGGCAGCGGACTTCCTGGCCAGAACCGCCAGCACGTCGATCCGGTTGGTGGTGATCGAGTCGACGCCCCGCGCGATCAGCCGGCGCATGGCGAGGCCGGTGTCCGCGGTCCAGGCGGAGACCAGCAGTCCGGCGCGGTGGTCCCGGTCGGCCAGCTCCCGGGTGACCAGTGCGAAGCGGTAGTTGAGCCAGCGCGGTCGTACCGCCGCGAGCAGGGCCGGCCGTGGCGCCGCGACCGTGGTCCAGGTCATCGCGATCTCGGCGGACGCGTCGGCGGCGCGCACGGCGAGCATCGTGCCCGGAGCGCCGCAGTAGTACACCCGCTCGCCGGCCCCGCACGCCCGCACCGTCCCGACGACCGTACGCACCGACTCCGCCGTGGCGCCCGGGAGATCGATCATGAGCCGGGCCGGACCGGCCGCGCGCAGCGCCTCGCGCAGCGTCGGGACTCCGCCGCCGGTCAGGTGGCGCAGCTTCTCGTGGGTCAGCTCCGCGAGGCGGCGTTCATGACCCCAGAGCCGCTCCAGCGACGCGTCGTGCAGCAGGACGGGCACACCGTCCCGGGTCAGCCGGACATCGACCTCGACGGCGTCCGCTCCGCGTGCCAGCGCGGAGCGGACCGACGCGAGAGTGTTCTCACGGAACCGGTAGGGATCGCCGCGGTGGCCCACGGCAAGCGCAGTACGCATGAGGCCAGTGTGGCCGGTGACCTCCGCTACGGCGCCAGCCACTTGGTGGTGTACGTGTCGATCTCCTCGGCGAGCCGCTGCTTGCCGGCCGGGTCGAGGAAGGACGCCTCCACGGCGTTCTTCGCGAGATCGGCGAGGCCCCGCTCGTCCAGGCCGAGCAGCCGGCCCGCCACCGCGTACTCCTGGTTCAGGTCGGTGCCGAACATCGGCGGATCGTCGCTGTTCACCGTCACCAGCACACCGGCCGCCACCATCGCCTTGATCGGGTGCTCGTCGAGATCGGCGACCGCGCGGGTGGCGATGTTGGAGGTGGGACACACCTCCAGCGGGATACGGTGCCGGGCCAGATGCGCCAGCAGCTCAGGATCCTGGACCGAACTGGTGCCGTGTCCGATGCGCTCCGCGCCCAGTTCGTTCAGCGCGTCCCAGACGGTCCCCGGCCCGGTCGTCTCACCGGCGTGCGGCACGGAGCGCAGGCCCGCGGCGATCGCCCGGTCGAAGTACGGCTTGAACTGGGGCCTGGGCACGCCGATCTCGGGGCCGCCGAGACCGAAGGAGACCAGGCCCTCGGGGCGCAGATCGACCGCGAGCCGCGTGGTCTCCTCGGCCGCCTCCAGACCGGCCTCGCCGGGGATGTCGAAGCACCACCGCAGCACGACACCGAGCTCGGTCTCCGCGGACTTCCTGGCGTCCTCGATCGCCTCCATGAAGCCCTGCTCGGGAATGCCGCGCCTGGTCGAGCTGAACGGTGTGCACGTCAGCTCGGCATAACGGATGTTCTGCCGGGCCATGTCGCGGGCGACCTCGAAGGTCAGCAGCCGGACGTCCTCGGGAGTGCGGATCAGATCGACGACGGAGAGATAGACCTCGATGAAGTGCGCGAAGTCGGTGAAGCTGAAGTAGTCGACGAGTGCCTCGGGGTCGGTGGGCACCTTGGAGTCCGGGTGCCGGGCCGCCAGTTCGGAGACGATGCGGGGCGAGGCGGAGCCGACATGATGGACATGCAGCTCGGCCTTGGGAAGCCCCGAGATGAAGGGGTGCAGATCGGTCATCGGGATTCTCCGGGTGCGGGGTCGGGTGCCAGAGGTGTGGCGTCGGCAGGGCAGGACGTCCGCCCCCGCCCCGGGCGCTCAGGTCATGGGTCATCGTAGGCCGGGCCCGTTCCGGGCGCGGCGGAGGCCGTAGCATGACGGCATCACGATGGGGGAGGCCCATGTCAGACCAGAGCGAGCAGCCGTCGGGCGGCTACGAGCCAAGTGATCCGTGGGCTCCGCCCGAGCGGAAGGTGCCGCTGGACAAGCCGGGGTCACCGCCGCAGCCGGGGACCGGCCCCGTCCATGACCAGCCGACCGTCGCCGGGATACCGGGAACTGGGTCCGGTGCTCTGCCGCCGCCGCCGATCGCTCCCGGTGGTCCCGCCCAGCCCGCGCCGGGCCCTTACGGCTATCCGGCCGCCCAGCCCGGACCCAGTGACCAGCAGTCGGCTTCTCCGTACGGCACCGGCACCGGTTACGGCTATCCGACCGCCGGCTACCAGGGCTCCGGCTACCCGGCTCCGGACCTCCAGAGTCCCGGCTATCCCACCGCCGGGTATCCGGGATACGGCCAGACCGGCTGGCAGGAGACCCCGTCGAACGGCATGGGCATCGCGGCCATGGTGCTCGGCATCATCGCCGTCGCGGTCTTCTGCATCTGGGGACTCGGCGTCATCCTCGGTGTGCTCGCGCTGATCTTCGGCATCATCGGCCGCCGTCGCGCCCGGCGGGGCCAGGCCACAAACGGCGGGATGGCGCTGGCCGGCATCATCCTCGGCGCGATCGGGGCCGTGATCAGCGGCGCGTTCGTCGCCTTCCTGATCTGGGTGGTCGCCAACGGCGAAGAGCTGGGCACGACGGACGGCGATCCCTTCGCCACCTCACTGGTGGTCGGCGCCGACCGCACGGCGCACATGTCCCAGGGCCTGTTTTAGAAGTCCCGTCTAACTCACGGTGTCTGGTGCGCGCGGTCGCCGCGTGTCGAAGTCGTCCACGTACGTCTCGTACGAGAACGTCCTCCGCCTTGCGATCGCACGCACCAGACACCGTGAGCCCCGCCCCGTGGGCGGACGACGCTACTTCTCACACACGCCCTGACCCCGCTCCGGGGCCGCGTCGGCTCCGGAGGCCGGGTACTTCGCCCGGAGCCGCTCACGCGCCTCCATCAGCGCGAAGCCCAGCAGATTCAGCCCGCGCCAGCGCGCGGGATCCTCTGCGCGCTCGTCGGCCGCGGCCAGTCCGATGCCCCAGATCCGGTCCATCGGGCTGGCCTCGACGAGTATCCGCCCGCCCGTGGCCAGCAGAAATCCACGCAGCCCGGCGTCCTGCCCGAACTTGTGGACGCTGCCCGCCAGCACGATGCCGTACCGCTCGCGCTTCCATACGGCCTCGTCGAAATCGCGCACCAGCCGTCCCGCCTTCTTCGCGAGCGCCGGATTCGCCGCGCCGACCGCGAGACGCTCGGCCTCCGCGTCGCCGAAGAGCCGCGCCTTGGCCGCCATCATCCAGTGCTCGGCCGTCGCGTACTCCACGTCCTCGACCGTGAACGGCGCCGGCCACCACTGGCTGAGACAGGACGGCCCGAGCGTGCCGTCCTGACGCGGTGCGTGTCCCCAGAAGCGCAGATATCTGAGCCGCTCGCCGCGCTCGGCCCGTCCGACCAGCTCAGCCACGGTCCGGACGGCGTTCCCCGTGCTCCCTGTGTGGGTTCCCATGCACGCGAGTCTGGCAGTCACCACTGACATTCCGTACGCCGATCAGGACATCCACACGACACATGGTCGACCGAATCCGTCGCGTAACCAAAAGGCAACAACGGAATCCCTTGTTGAGGTGGAGGTGCTCTGTCAGGATCGGCACTCAATTGAAACCGGAGCCACGGCCGGAACTCCAGCCGACGCGGCGACCGGGACCCCAGCCGGAACAACGGAGAGCGTCATGGGCAACCGCTTCCAGGTGCGCGACCGCTTCGCGGACGGTGCGCAGTTCATCGGCGGCCGGTCTCGGCCCGGAACGTCCGGACGTACACACGCCGTTGTGAATCCAGCCACCGGCGAAGAGATCTACACCTGTGAACTGGCCGGCCGGGCCGATGTCGACGCGGCCGTCGCCGCGGCGCGCGCGGCCTTTCCGGGCTGGGCGGGCGCCACTCCCGGTGAGCGTTCCGACGCCCTGCACCGTCTCGCGGCCGTCCTCACCGAGGAGGCCGACGACTTCGCGTACGCCGAATCGCTTCAGTGCGGCAAACCGCTCAAGCTGTCCACCGAGTTCGATGTGCCGGGCACGATCGACAACACCGCCTTCTTCGCGGGCGCCGCCCGGCGTCTGGAAGGTGTCTCCGCCGGCGAGTACAGCGGCGACCACACCTCGTACACACGCCGGGAGCCGATCGGAGTCGTCGGCTCCGTCGCACCCTGGAACTACCCGCTCCAGATGGCCGCCTGGAAGATTCTCCCGGCCATCGCCGCGGGCAACACGATCGTGCTGAAGCCCGCCGAGATCACGCCCTTCACCTCGCTGATGTTCGCCCGCGCCGCCCAGCGGGCCGGACTGCCCGACGGCGTCATCAACATCGTCACCGGCGCGGGCCCCGACGCGGGCGAACACCTCGTCGGCCATCCCGATGTGGTGATGACCTCCTTCACCGGTTCCACCGCCGTCGGCAGGCGTGTCGCCGAGATCGCCACCGCCACCGTGAAGCGCATCCATCTCGAACTCGGCGGCAAGGCCCCGTTCCTGGTCTTCGACGACGCCGATCTGGAGGCCGCCGTCCATGGCGCGGTCGCGGCGTCACTCATCAACGGCGGCCAGGACTGCACGGCAGCCACCCGCGCCTATGTCCAACGGCCGCTCTACGACGCCTTTGTGAGCGGAGTCGCCGATCTGATGGAGACCGTGCGTCTCGGCGACCCCTTCGACCCTGACACCGATCTCGGACCGCTGATCTCGCACGCCCACCGGGACCGGGTCGCCGGCTTCGTCGACCGGGCCCGCGACAGCGCCCGCGTCGTCACCGGCGGCGTCGCACCGGGCGCCGCGGACGGCGAACGCGGTCTGAAGAACGGCGCCTACTACCGGCCCACGCTTGTCGCGGACGCCGCCCAGAACAGCGAGATCGTCCAGTCCGAGATCTTCGGCCCGGTGCTGGCCGTGCTGCCCTTCGACTCCGACGACGAGGGCATCCGGCTCGCCAACGACACTCCGTACGGACTCGCCGCCTCCGCCTGGAGCCGGGACGTCTACCGCACCGGCCGCGCGACCCGTGAGATCAAGGCCGGCTGTGTCTGGATCAACGACCACATCCCGATCATCAGCGAGATGCCGCACGGCGGCTACAAGGCCAGCGGGTTCGGAAAGGACATGTCGGCGTACTCCTTCGAGGAGTACACGCAGGTCAAGCACGTGATGTACGACAACACGGCGGTCGCCAGAAAGGACTGGCACCGCACGGTCTTCGGGGACCGTCCGTAGACCGCTCCCTGTCCGCCGGCCGGTCCTCACCATCCATCCGAAGGGGCACAGCGCATGGAGCAGTACGAGCCCGACCGTCTGTCCGGGGCCCAGCGGGCCGCGATGCGGCGCAGCACGACCAGCGGCCGGGGCGCCCTCACCCGCCGCTCGATGCTGCGCGCCACCGGCGTCGGTGCGCTCGCGATCGGTGGCCTCGCGGGTCTGAGCGGCTGCGGGATCCCGCCCGCGAAGCGCGACGACAACGGCCCGGCGTCCACCGACCACTCGGCCCGGGAGAAGCGCGTCGTCTTCTCCAACTGGACCGAATACATGGACACCAGCGAGGACGAGAAGCACTATCCGACCCTGGAGGCGTTCACCGCGCGCACCGGGATCACCGTCAAGTACACGGCGGACATCAACGACAACGTCGAGTTCTTCGGCAAGGTCCAGCCGCAGCTCGCGGCCGGCCAGGACACCGGCCGCGACCTGATATGCGTGACCGACTGGCTCGCCGCCCGCATGATCAGGCTCGGTTACGCGCAGCGGCTCGACCCCTCCAACCTCCCGCACGCGTTCGCGAATCTCTCCCAGCAGTTCCGCTCGCCCGACTGGGACCCGGGCCGCGCCTATTCCTATCCCTGGACCGGCATCCCGACCGTCATCGCGTACAACACCAAGGCGACCAAGGGACGCGAGGTCGAGTCCGTCAGCCAGCTTCTGGACGATCCGGCGCTCAAGGGCCGGGTCGCTTTCCTCTCCGAGATGCGCGACTCCATCGGGATGACGCTGCTCGATCTCGGCAAGGACCCCGGGAAGTTCACCGACGACGACTTCGACGCGGCGGTCGCCCGGCTCCAGAAAGGCGTCGACAAACAGCAGATCCGGCGCTTCACCGGCAACGACTACACCGCGGACCTCGACAAGGGCGATATCGCGGCGTGTGTCGCCTGGGCCGGCGACATCGTCCAGTTGCAGGCCGACAACCCGGACATCCGGTACACCATCCCGGAAACCGGCTACATCATCTCCAGCGACAATCTGCTGGTCCCGGCCAAGGCGCGGCACAAGACCAACGCCGAGAAGCTCATCGATCACTACTACCAGCCGCCGGTCGCCGCCCAGCTCGCCGCGTACATCAACTACGTCTGTCCGGTCGACGGCGTACGCGAAGAACTCACGAAGATCGACAAATCGATGGCCGACAACACGCTGATCCTCCCGGACGCGGCGATGGCCGCCTCCTCACACGCCTTCCGTTCCCTCAGCAGCGAGGAAGAGACGGCGTACGAGGAGAAGTTCGCCAAGCTCATCGGCGCCTGAGCACGCCGCACGCCCGCCCAACTCCCTCCAGCCCCCGGGACCGTTACCCATGACAGAGACCGCATCCACCAACCGGGGCGGCGACGACGTCCGCCTCACCGGGATCAGCAAGACCTATGGCTCCTTCCAGGCGGTCCAGCCGCTCGATCTCACCGTGCCGCAGGGCTCCTTCTTCGCTCTCCTCGGTGCGTCGGGCTGCGGCAAGACCACCACACTGCGGATGATCGCCGGCCTGGAGGACCCGACCACCGGGACGGTCTTCCTGGGCGACAAGGACGTCACCGGTCTGCCTCCCTACAAGCGCCCGGTCAACACGGTCTTCCAGAGCTACGCGCTCTTTCCGCATCTCGACATCTACGAGAACGTCGCCTTCGGACTGCGCCGACGCGGCGTCAAGTCCGTACGCGAGCAGGTCGCCGGGATGCTCGACCTGGTACAGCTCGGTGACTTCGCCAAGCGCAAGCCGCATCAGCTCTCCGGCGGTCAGCAGCAGCGGGTCGCCGTGGCCCGCGCGCTGATCAACCACCCGAAGGTGCTGCTGCTCGACGAACCTCTCGGCGCCCTGGACCTCAAGCTGCGCCGTCAGATGCAGCTTGAGCTCAAGCGCATCCAGACCGAGGTCGGCATCACCTTCATCCATGTCACGCACGACCAGGAGGAGGCCATGACGATGGCCGACACCGTCGCGGTGATGAACGCGGGCCGGGTCGAGCAGCTCGGCAGTCCCGCCGATCTCTACGAGAACCCGAAGACCACCTTTGTCGCCAACTTCCTCGGCACCTCCAACCTCATCGAGGCCGAGGTCGCCGCGACCGACGGCGACGACCTGGTGGTCACGGCCGGCGGCGCCAAGCTGCTGCTGCCGTCGGGCCGGTGTTCCGCGCCGACCACGCGCGGCGGCAAACTGCTGGTCGGCGTACGGCCCGAGAAGATCTCACTGGCGCACGCGGACGACGCGGGCCCGATCCCCGGAGGACGCAACCGGATCACCGGCCGGATAGCCGACTCCAGCTTCATCGGCGTCTCGACGCAGTACGTGATCGACAGCCCGGTCTGCCCCGGCCTTGAGGTGTACGCGCAGAACATCGAGCGCGACAGCCGCCTCGTCCCGGGCGCCGAGGTCGTCCTGCACTGGAATCCGGCGCACACCTTCGGACTCGACGCCGCGCAGTCCGCGCTCGCCGGGACAGTGGGTTCCGCCGGTGTCGAGACGGCCCGCGAGGAGGCCGCGTGACCGCCACGCAAGCTCCGCCCGCCGCTCCCACGCCGTCCGCCGCCGAACAGCCCGGCCCAACGGTGCGCAAGACGTCCGCGCGCAGGCGTCTCGTCCCGTACTGGCTGCTGCTGCCCGGCATCCTCTGGCTGCTGATCTTCTTCGCGCTGCCGATGATCTACCAGGCGTCGACCTCCGTACAGACCGGGTCGCTGGAAGAGGGCTTCCAGGTCACCTGGCACTTCGCGACCTACTGGGACGCGCTCCGGGAGTACTACCCGCAGTTTGTGCGCTCCCTGCTGTACGCCGGCACCGCCACGGTGCTGTGTCTGCTGCTGGGCTATCCGCTCGCCTATCTGATCGCCTTCAAGGCCGGCCGCCGGCGCAATCTGCTGCTGGTCCTGGTCATCGCGCCGTTCTTCACCAGCTTCCTGATCCGCACGCTGGCCTGGAAGACGATCCTCGCCGACGGCGGTCCGGTCGTCGGCGTACTGAACACCCTGCATGTCCTCGATGTGACGAGCTGGCTCGGCTGGACCGAGGGCAGCCGTGTGCTGGCCACTCCGCTGGCGGTGGTCTGCGGTCTGACCTACAACTTCCTGCCTTTTATGATCCTGCCGCTCTACACCTCGCTGGAACGCATCGACGGCCGGCTCCACGAGGCCGCGGGCGATCTCTACGCCAGGCCCCTGACCACCTTCCGCAAGGTGACCTTCCCGCTCTCCATGCCGGGCGTCGTCTCCGGCACCCTGCTCACCTTCATCCCGGCGAGCGGCGACTACGTCAACGCCGAACTGCTGGGCTCCACCGACACCAAGATGGTCGGCAGCGTCATCCAGACACAGTTCCTGCGGGTCCTCGACTATCCGACGGCCGCCGCGCTCTCCTTCATCCTCATGGCGGTCGTCCTGCTGATGGTCACCGTCTATATCCGCCGAGCAGGGACGGAGGACCTGGTCTGATGAGTGTGACGCGTTGGATACGGCGCAATCTGGTGGTCATCGCGGGCGTACTGACGCTCGGATACATGATCGTGCCCAACCTCGTCGTGATGGTCTTCTCCTTCAACAAGCCGCAGGGCCGCTTCAACTACTCCTGGCAACGCTTCTCCCTGGACGCATGGCGGGATCCCTGCGGAGTCGCCGATCTGTGCGGCTCGCTGAGCCTCTCGCTCCAGATCGCCGCCTGGGCGACGCTCGGCGCCACCGTCCTCGGCACGATGATCGCCTTCGCGCTGGTCCGCTATCGCTTCCGGGCGCGCGGCTCCATCAACTCACTGATCTTCCTGCCGATGGCGATGCCCGAGGTCGTGATGGCCGCCTCGCTGCTCACGCTCTTCCTCAACCTGGGCGCGCGGCTGGGCTTCTGGACCATCCTCATCGCCCACATCATGTTCTGTCTGAGCTTTGTGGTGACGGCCGTCAAGGCGCGGGTCATGTCCATGGACCCGCGGCTGGAGGAGGCGGCGCGCGATCTCTACGCCGGGCCCGTGCAGACCTTCGTACGGGTCACCCTGCCGATCGCCGCGCCCGGTATCGCGGCGGGCGCGCTCCTCGCCTTCGCGCTCTCCTTCGACGACTTCATCATCACCAACTTCAACGCCGGCTCGACCGTGACCTTCCCGATGTTCGTCTGGGGCTCCGCACAGCGCGGCACGCCGGTGCAGATCAATGTCATCGGGACGGCGATGTTCGTCGTCGCCGTACTGATCGTGATCGCCGGCCAGTTGGCCGGTGACCGGCGGAGGAAGACCGCCACATCCTGACCGCCACATCCTGACCGCCACATCCTGACCGCGACATCCTGACCGCCACATCCACACCGCCACATCCTGACCGCGACATCCACACCGCCACATCCTCACCGCCCGGCCCGAGCAGGTCCCGAAGGAGTTGGAAGACATGGCCCCAGGTGCCATGCGTACCGCCACCGCGTCGCTCGCCGACGTCCAGCCGGTCCCGTACTGGCTGGACGATCCCGGCAGGCCCGGCGCGCTCCCAGCGCTCACCGGCGACGAACACGCGGACCTGCTGGTCGTCGGCGGCGGCTACAGCGGTCTGTGGACCGCGCTGCTCGCCAAGGAGCGTGATCCGCGGCGGGATGTCGTCCTGATCGAGGGCCGTGAGGCGGGCTGGGCCGCCTCGGGCCGCAACGGCGGCTTCTGCGCCGCCTCCCTCACCCACGGCTTCAGCAACGGCCTCGCCCGCTTCCCCGGTGAGCTGCGGACACTGGAGCGGCTCGGTGAGCGCAATCTCGACGCCATCGAGACGGCGGTCGCCCGCTACTCCATCGACTGCGCCTTCGAGCGCACCGGCGAGATCGATGTCGCCACCGAGCCCTACCAGCTCGACGGCCTGCGCGAGATGTACGAGGAGGCGACCGCGCTCGGCTTCACCGGCCTGGAGCTGCTGGACCGCGACGCGGTGCGTGCCGAGGTCGACTCGCCCACGTTCCTGGGCGGGCTGTGGGACCGGCGCGGGGTCGCCATGCTCCATCCGGCCAAGCTGGTCTGGGGCCTCAAACGGGCCTGTCTGGACCTCGGCGTACGCGTCTACGAGAACACCCGCGGCCTGGCCCTCGCCAGGTCCGGCGCGGGAATGGCGGTCCGCACCCCGCACGGCAGGGTCTTCGCGCGGCGGGTGGCCCTCGGCACCAATGTGTTTCCCTCGCTGGTCAGGCGGGTCCGTCCGTACACCGTCCCGGTCTACGACTACGCGCTGACGACCGAGCCGCTGACGGCGGATCAGCTCGGCGCGATCGGCTGGAAGAACCGTCAGGGCCTCGGCGACAGCGCCAACCAGTTTCACTACTTCCGGATCACCTCCGACCACCGCGTCCTGTGGGGCGGCTACGACGCGGTCTATCCGTACGGCGGCCGGCTCAGCGCCGGTCTGGAACACCGGCCGGAGACCTATCTCAAGCTCGCCACGCACTTCTTCCGCTGCTTCCCGCAGTTGGAGGGCGTGCGCTTCAGCCATGCCTGGGGCGGCGCGATCGACACCTGTTCGCGCTTCTCGGCCTTCTTCGGCACGGCGCACGACGGCCGGGTGGCGTACGCCGCCGGATACACCGGTCTCGGTGTCGGAGCGACCCGCTTCGGCGCGGACGTGATGCTCGACCTGCTGGCGGGTGAGCGGACCGAGCGGACGGAGCTGGAGATGGTCCGCCGCAAGCCGCTGCCGTTCCCGCCGGAACCGGCGGCCTGGGCCGGGATCGGTCTCACCAAGTGGTCGCTCGCCCGCGCCGACGCCAGGGCCGGCCGGCGGAACCTGTGGCTGCGGACCATGGACCGGCTGGGGCTCGGCTTCGACAGCTGAGGGCAGTCTCCTCATCCCCGGTGCGCGCGACGACCGGTGATCCGGATGATCGGTAATGGGTGGCCGAACCCGCGTCATGACCCCGCGTCACCCGTGTCTCCCTGTGTGGACGGACTGTCCGACAACGCGGAGGGAGGCCGGGCACATGACCGGATCGAAGGCGGAGAGCGCGGTGGAGTGGCTGGCGTCGGTGGCACCGGATCCGGGCGCCTGCCGGCGGGAATGGGAGAGCGACCCGCGCGCCGTGGCTCTCCTTCCGGCCGGCCTGCGCTGGGATGTGCTGATCCTGCCCGGCCAGCTCGGTTGGCCGACGTTCGACATACTGACCAGGCTGGTCGACCGGCCGGGACCGGTCCTCGCCGACTTCGGCGACTCCCGGACGGGCTTCTTCGTCCCGCCGGGCACCGTCGCGGGCTGGCTCGGTACGGGCGTACGGGGCGCCGGACTCGGCACCTGGATCGTCGTCCCGTACCCGGGCCGGGCGCACGGCGGTATGCGCTGGCTGGTCCCGCCGGACGGCTCGGGAACGCTCAACGACCCTTCCCGGCTGGAGCTGGCGATGCACGAGGCCGCCGCCGGTATGGCGACCACGGAAGGCGGCGCGGATCCGGCGGATCCCGGTGGGACGGACCGGGAGAGCGGCGAGGACGGCGGGACCTGACCGCGAGGCCGTGCCACCACAGGTCTTGACCACACCAATTGGTCTGGACCATGCTGTGCGCGCCCCGCCACACCAATTCCCCCATGCCCGGAGGCAGTTGTGGAACGCATCAGACGTCCTGCTCTGTACCCAAGACTGGTGGCCGTCCTCGCGGCCGCCGTACTCACCGCCGGCGGTCTTCTCGCCTCCGCGCAGACGGCGCGGGCCGCCGACGCGGACATCGCACGCAACGGCAACTTCGAGTCCGGCCTGAGCGGCTGGAGCTGTACGGCCGGCAGCGGCAGCGTCGTCAGCACGCCGGTGCACGGCGGCAGCGGCGCGCTCAAGGGCACTCCGGCGGGCAGCGACAACGCCAAGTGCTCCCAGACCGTCACGGTCAAGCCGGACTCCGCGTACACACTGAGCGCCTGGGTCCGGGGCAGCTATGTCTATCTCGGCGCGTCCGGGACCGGCACCACCGATGTCTCGACCTGGACGCCGTCCGCGCCGGACTGGCAGAAGCTGACGACCAGCTTCCGTACCGGCCCGAGCACCACCTCGGTGACCGTCTACACCAACGGCTGGTACGGCACTCCCACCTACTACGCCGACGATCTGACCCTGGTCGGTCCCGGCGGCGCGCCCGTACAGCCTCCGGCCGTGCCCGCCGGCCTCCGGGCCGGAGGGATCACGTCCTCCTCCGTCGCCCTCTCCTGGTCACCCGTCACGGGCGCCACCGGCTACACCGTCTACCGGGGCGGCACCAAGGCCCTCGACGTCAGCGGCACCTCGGCGACCGTCTCCGGCCTCAGCCCCGCCACCGCGTACAGCTTCCAGGTAGCCGCGACCAACGCCGCCGGAGCCTCCGCGCTCTCGCCCGCCGTCAGCGCCACCACCTCACCCGCCGGCGGCGGCGACGGCGGCAGCGGCGCGGACCTTCCCGCGCACGCCCTCGTCGGCTATCTGCACTCCAGCTTCGCCAACGGCTCCGGCTACACCCGCATGTCCGACGTGCCCGCCTCCTGGGACGTCATCAACCTGGCCTTCGGCGAGCCCACGTCGGTGACCTCCGGCGACATCCGCTTCAGCCTCTGCCCGGCCACCGAATGCCCGAACGTCGAATCCGCCGCCGAGTTCAAGGCCGCCATCAAGGCCAAGCAGGCCGCGGGCAAGAAGGTCCTCATCTCCATCGGCGGCGCGAACGGCCAGGTCCAGCTCTCCACCACCGCCGCCCGTGACACCTTTGTCTCCTCGGTCTCCAGGATCATCGACGAGTACGGTCTGGACGGCCTGGACATCGACTTCGAGGGCCACTCGCTCTCGCTCAACACCGGCGACACCGACTTCCGCAGCCCCACCACGCCGGTCATCGTCAATCTGATCTCCGCGATCAAGACCCTCAAGGCCAAGTACGGCTCGGACTTCGTCCTCACCATGGCCCCGGAGACCTTCTTCGTACAGCTCGGCTACCAGTACTACGGTTCCGGCCCCTGGGGCGGCCAGGACCCGCGCGCCGGGGCGTACCTCCCGGTCATCCACGCGCTGCGCGACGACCTCACGCTGCTGCATGTCCAGGACTACAACTCCGGCTCGATCATGGGGCTGGACAACCAGTACCACTCGATGGGCGGCGCCGACTTCCATATCGCCATGACCGACATGCTGCTCACCGGCTTCCCGGTCGCCGGTGACACCACGAAGGTCTTCCCGGCGCTGCGCGCGGACCAGGTGGCGATCGGCCTGCCCGCCTCGACGCAGGCGGGCAACGGCTACACCACGCCCGCCGAGGTCAACAAGGCGCTGAACTGCCTGACCAGGAAGACCGACTGCGGCTCGTACCAGACCCATGGCACCTGGCCCGCGCTGCGCGGACTGATGACCTGGTCGATCAACTGGGACCGCTTCAACCAGGGAGAGTTCAGCCGGAACTTCGACGCCTACTTCGGCTGAGCCCGGCCCGGGAGGCCGGAGTCCGAGGCGTCCGGTCCGGCCGCGTCCTGGTCCGGTTCGGACGAACCGGATCCGGACGAGCCGAGCCGCGTCAGGGTCCGCGCGAGGACAAGGAGCAGCATCCCGCACAGGGCCAGGCTGCCGAGGACGTCCAGCGGCCAGTGGTAGCCGCGCAGCAGAAGACCGGTGCCCGTCGCCAGCGTGAGCAGGACGGCGACGGGCACCGTCCGCTTCCGGCCCGCGTACGGAGCGAGCAGCAGGGCCGCTCCGCCGTACGCGACCATCGCCGTCGCCGTATGACCGGACGGGTAGTAGCCGGTGGCCTCGGTGAGCGGGCCGGGCCGGTCGGTCCAGATCTTCAGAGGCACCACCAGAGCGGGCACGGCGGCCATCGCGACCGCCGCCGCCAGGGCCCGCGCGCGCTGCCCGTGCCGGAGCGTCCAGGCGAGGGCCGCCGCCAGTACGGGCAGCGCGACCGGCAGGCCGCCGAGGTCGGCGAGGAATTCCGTCAGGGCTCTGGGGCCGTGCCCGGCGAGGGCGAGACCGGCGCGTTCGTCCGCCACCCGCAGTGGCCCGCCGGCGGCGGCCTGCCAGGTGATGAGCGCGAAGAGGACCGCGCACAGCCCGAGGAGCAGTGCGAAGCGCGGGAAGGAGAGAGAGGCCGGCCGTCCGAGAACAGGGGGGGGAGTTCCGGGACGGCCGGCCGGACCGGTGTGCCGCACGCCCCGGGGGGTTTGGGGCGGGCGGCCGTCCGATCGGTGAGGAGTTCTGGAGCCTGAAGCTCCAGTGGTGTGCGCGAAGGCACGGCCGAGGCGGCGCTGGGGATGCCCCGCTTCGGCGTCGCTCGCAGTCTCCTGCGAGCGGGGTGTTTCTCTCATCTGCGGAAACCGTACGTCAGGGCGGCGAGGACCGACAGCCGGAATCCGATCCCGCCATCGCCCTCGCACACCTTCTTCACAGGCCCTGACCGAAGGCCCGGTGCCCCGGCTGACGGGAGGGGCCGGCGGCCGGAGACGGTGCGGCCCAAGAGGCCACTCAGATGGCGGCGAACGCCTGCTCCAGGATGTCCAGGCCCTCGTTCAGCAGGTCCTCGCCGATCACCAGCGGCGGCAGGAAGCGCAGCACATTGCCGTAGGTGCCACAGGTCAGGACCAGCAGACCCTCCGCGTGGCAGGCCTTGGCGAGCGCGGCGGTGGCCTCCGGGGCCGGCTCCTTGGTGTCCCGGTCCTTCACCAGCTCGATCGCGATCATCGCGCCACGGCCGCGGACGTCGCCGACGATGTCGTACTTCTCCCGCATCGCGGCGAGCCGGCCCTTCATGACCTCCTCGATGCGCCTGGCCTTCGAGACGAGATCCAGCTCCCGCATCGTCTCGATGGCGCCGAGCGCGGCGGCGCAGGCCACCGGGTTGCCGCCGTACGTACCGCCGAGTCCGCCCGAGTGCGCGGCGTCCATGATCTCGGCGCGGCCGGTGACGGCGGCCAGCGGCAGCCCGCCCGCGATGCCCTTCGCCGTGGTGATCAGATCCGGGACGACACCCTCGTCCTCGCAGGCGAACCACTGGCCGGTGCGGCAGAAGCCGGACTGGATCTCGTCGGCGACGAACACGATCCCGTTGTCCTTGGCGAACTTCGCGAGCGCCGGCAGGAAGCCCTTGGCCGGCTCGATGAAGCCGCCCTCGCCGAGGACCGGCTCGATGATGATCGCGGCGACGTTCTCGGCACCGATCTGCTTGCTGATCTGGTCGATGACCTGGGCGGACGCCTCGGGGCCACAGTTCTCGGGGCCGGTCGGCCAGCGGTAGCCGTAGGCGACCGGCACTCGGTAGATCTCCGGTGCGAACGGTCCGAAGCCGTTCTTGTACGGCATGTTCTTCGAGGTCAGGGCCATGGTGAGGTTCGTACGGCCGTGGTAGCCGTGATCGAACACCACGACCGCCTGGCGCTTGGTGTAGGAACGCGCGATCTTCACGGCGTTCTCGACGGCCTCGGCGCCCGAGTTGAACAGCGCGGACTTCTTGGCGTGGTCGCCGGGCGTCAGCTCGGCGAGCCGCTCACAGACCTCGACGTACCCCTCGTACGGCGTGACCATGAAACAGGTGTGAGTGAAGTCGGCGAGCTGGGCGGAGGCGCGGCGTACGACGGCCTCGGCGCTCGAACCGACCGAGGTCACGGCGATTCCGGAACCGAAGTCGATCAGCCGGTTGCCGTCCACGTCCTCCACGACGCCGCCGCCGGCGCGGGCGGCGAAGACAGGCATCACGGACCCCACACCACCGGCGACCGCGGCGCTGCGGCGGGCCTGCAACTCCTGCGACTTGGGGCCGGGGATGGCGGTGACGATGCGGCGCTCCTGCGGGATAGCGGTCATGAGGGGCTCCTGGGGGTGTTTCCGGGTCTTTCTCCGCAGGCTAGGGGTGGTGACGGGGAGCGGGCATGCGCCGTTCGGTAGTGATGAGGGCGTGTCGTTGTCCGCGGCGGACATAGTGGGCCGTCCGGCCCTGTCGGCGGGCGGCGTCCGGCCCGCGCGGCGCCGAAGCGCGGCGTGTCGCGCGGTCCGGGCCGCCCGGCGCCGCTTTCCCGACACGTCCTGGCCGTCAAAGCCGGTGCCCTGGCACTACATTGACGTGAGCACAGAGCGGCTGCACAGGGCGGACCTGGATGGTCAGGGGGCAGGGGTTCATGGACACCGACGGCACGCACGACTCACGGGGCACGCGCGCCAATCCCGTACCGCGTCCGGCGGGACCGCCACCACCGATGCCGTCCGCGGCGCCGTTCGAGGCTCCGTCGCACGCCTCCGCCGCGTCCCGGGAGTGGCCCGCCGGAGCGGGCGGACTGCCGCCCGCTCCCGAGCACGCGCCGTCCACCGGTCCGACCCTGCGCGACTGGCTGCGTGTGCCCAGGGTCGCGGACGCGCCGGGGACCTGGGCGTACGGGCACCGGCCGAGGCCGCCGGAAGAGCCGGAGCGCACGCCGACGCGGCAGCTCGTCAGCGGAGCGCTGATCTCGCTCCTCGCGGGCCTGCTCCTCTGGTCACTGGTGTGGAACGGCTACCTCGGCGGCTTCTGGCTCTGGCCGCTCTTCGTGTTCACTCCGGATTCCTGGCGCGGGACGATGGCCTCCGTCGTCGCGGCGTATGTGTACTACGCGCTGGTCGTCGCCGGATTCCTGGTCGTCTTCGGGCGGCTGGGCCGCTGGGCCGAGCTGGCCCGGCGCGCGCTGGGCCGCGCGACCGGCGCGGCGAAGGAGACCGCTGCGCCGCCTCCGGGGCCCGAGGACGATCTCGCCGAATGGCCCGAGCTGAGAGCGGCGGGACACGGCGAGATCGCGGCGCGGCTCGCGTCCGAGGTACGGGCCGAGCGGATGAACGACGTCGACTACGCCCGGATCCGTCGCGCCTGGCACTCCGTACGGGCCGATCCCTCCCGGCTGACGGCGTTCACCGAGGCGGTACGCGCCGGAGGCGCGGCGGCCTGCGTGCATCCCTCGGGCAAGCGCGACCTGCCCGTCCGCGCGGCCCGGCACGACCTGCTCGGACGCCAGGTCCGGCTCGGCACGGTGCAGGACGGAGAGCGCAATCCGTATCCCAGGCGCGGGACCGGTCTCGCGCTCGATCCGGTGCTGCTGGGAACCTCACTGCTGGCCGTGGGACCGCCGGGCGCCGGCAAGACCCACGCCCTCGTACGGCCGGTCGTCGAGTCGCTCTCGCTCCAGGCGCTCGCCGGACAGGCCGCTGTGATCGCCGTCTGCGCCGGCGGCACCCAGCTCGGCCCCGACGACGCCTATGACGTCGTGATCAGAATCGGCGACCCGGGCTCCGTGTACGACCTCGATCTGTACGGAGGCACGAACGACCCCGACGAGGCCGCCGCCGTACTCGCCGAGGGCCTCGTCGGCGATCTCACCGACACCGACAGCAGGCGGGCCACCACGGCGCTGGCCCAGCTCCTCGGGCCGTTCCGCGCCGCGCACGGGCGGCTGCCCGGCGTGCCGGAGCTGCGCGAGCTGCTGGACGGCGAGCCCGCCGCGCTGGCCGCGCTGAGGGAGGCGCTCGATTCCGCCGGGCACCACGCCATGCGGCGTGAACTCGACGCACGGGAGCGGCAGTCCGGCGCTTCCGGCGATCCGGGCCGCGCGCTCGCCGACCGGGTCGCGCTGCTGGACCGGCCGGCCTTCGCGAGCTTCTTCGACACCAGCGGCAGGACCCGGCCGTTCTCGCTGCGCACTCTGGAGCACCCGCTGCGGGTCCGGATCGACCTGCCAGAACGCGGCCACGGCGAGGCCTCGCGGATGCTGGCACGGCTCGTCCTCGCCCAGTTCACGGCGAACGCCTCGGCGCGGTCCGACCGCTCGCTCTTCGCCTGTCTCGTCCTGGACGACGCGACCCGCACCCTGACCGCCGAGACGCTGCGCGGCGTGCAGCGGCTGCGGTCGGCGAACGCGGGCGCGGTGCTCACCCTCCGTACGCTCGACGATGTGCCGGAGGCGCTGCACACCGCGCTGCTCGGCGCCGTCGGCTGCCGGATGGCCTTCTCCGGGATCACCACTTGGGACGGCAAGCGCTTCGCGGAGGCATGGGGCACGGAGTGGGTCGAGACCCGGGACGTCACCCAGCGCACGGTCTTCGCCGACCAGCCGCTGACCCGGGCCATCCACGCGTTCCGGAAGCTCGTCACCGGCAAGGCCGTGACGACGGACGCGGTGACCGTACGCAAGGTCGAGCGGGAGCGCTGGTCGGCCTCGGAGCTGGCGCATTCGGTGCCTGCGGGGCACGCAGTGCTGTCCCTGCGGACGGTGCGTGGCGAGTACGCGCCACCGCTGCTGGTGGATCTGCGCAACTGACGGCGCCGCGCGGCGGCGCGCGGCCGGGCTCACCTGTTCGGCCGGTCGTACAAGCTGGCAGAATCGGGGTACGCCGTTCATACGGGACGGCGTAGTCGTCCGCGACGGCGTCCATGGTGCCGGTGGTGTGTGCGGCGCCGTGTCCGCTCCGCCACATCTTCCGCGCTGTCCTGCCCGCCCTCTGCCGAAGGACCTACGGTCCACCATGCCGCCCACTCTCGCCTCGCTCATCCAGCACTCGGCACTGAATCTCACCGTTCGGGCGGGCGAGGACCGGCTCGGGACGCCGGTGCGCTGGGCACACGCCAGCGAGCTCGCCGACCCCGTCCCGTACATGGAAGGCGGCGAGCTGCTCCTGGTCACCGCCACGACCCTGGACGCCGAGAGTCCGGAGGCGATGCGGCGCTATGTACGGCGACTGGTGGACGCCGGGGTCGCCGGGCTCGGCTTCGCCGTCGGAGTGCACTACGAGGACATTCCCGAGGCGCTGGTCGAGGCGGCGCGGACGGCGGGGCTGCCGCTGCTGGAAGTGCCTCGGCGCACGCCGTTCCTCGCCATCAGCAAGGCCGTGTCGGCGGCGATCGCGGCCGATCAGTACCGCGCGGTGACCGCCGGGTTCGAGGCCCAGCGTGAGCTGACCAGGGCCGCGCTCGCCGAGGGACCCACGGCGCTGCTGGCCCGGCTCGCCGGATATGTCGACGGCTGGGCGGCGCTCTACGACACCACCGGCGCCGTCGTCGCCGCCGCGCCCGAGTGGGCCGCGCGGCGGGCGGCCCGGCTGACCGCCGACGTGGAGCGGCTGCGTGAGCGGCCCGCGCCCGCCAGCGCGGTGGTCGGAGACGCGGACGACCGGGTGGAGCTCCAGTCCCTCGGCACCGGACGCCGGGTGCGCGGCGCGCTGGCGGTGGGCACGGAAGCCGCGCTGGGCACGGCGGAGCGCTACGCGGTCCACTCGGCGATCGCGCTGCTGACGCTGACGACGGAGCGCTCACGTGCGCTGCAGACGGCGGAGCAGCGACTGGGCGCGGCGGTGCTGCGGATGCTGCTGTCCGGTCAGCCGGACCACGCGCGGTCGGTCGCCGGTGAGCTGTACGGGAGCCTGCTGGACGCTCCGTTCCGGCTGCTGATCGCCGAGTCGGCGGAGTCGGCGTCCGGGTCGTCCACGGCTGGGAATTCCGCGGTCGGAGCGTCCTCGGGAGCGTCCGCGCCGGGCTCCGCGTCCGCCCGGGGCGGGACGGACGCCGCGGCGAACCGTCCGTTGCGGATGCTGGCCGAGGCGGTGGAGTCGGCGGCGGCGCGGGCGGGCGAGGCGGTGCTGGTGGTCCCGGACGGCGAGGAGCGCCTCGCGGTGCTGGCGGCGGACGGCGGAGCGGTCGTCAGGGCCGGCGCAGGCTACGCGGCGCGGGAGGCGGAGGAGGCGGGCGTGGTCATCGGCCTCTCCGCGCCGAGCGGCCCGATCGCGGCGGCCGGCGCGTACAAACAGGCCGAACAGGCGCTGTCGGTGGCGCGGCGGCGGGGCCGGGCGCTGGTCGAGCACGAGGAACTGGCGGCGGGCTCGATCCTTCCGCTGCTCGCGGACGACGCGGTACGGGCGTTCGCGGACGGCATGCTGCGGGCGCTGTACGAACACGACGCGAAGGGCCGTGGAGATCTGGTGGCCTCGCTGCGGGCATGGCTCTCCCGGCACGGCCAGTGGGACGCGGCGGCGGCGGACCTCGGCGTCCACCGCCACACCTTGCGCTACCGCATGCGGCGGGTGGAGGAGATCCTGGGCCGCTCGCTGGACGATCCGGATGTCCGTATGGAGCTGTGGCTGGCCCTGAAGACCACCACGCCGCCGACGCCGCCGGGCGGGCTGGGTCCGACGGCGTCGCGGTAGCCCGGTCGCGCCGGCCGGGCCGCTCCCGGCACCTCTCGGTGCGGGGTCCGGGAAGCGCGCATCCGACAAAGCGTCGCGTCCTTGCCGCCTCATCACTCCATCCCGGACAAACGACCCGCCGCCTCCGGGCCCCTACCGTGGACGCAGACACCACGACTACTCGGAAGGGCCGGGACTCGTTATGACTTCCACCCACGCCTTCTGGCTCGCCGGCCGCCGGGCGACCGGCGAGGACACCTTCGATGTCACCTCACCCTGGGACGGCCGGCTCGTCGGCACCGTCGCCGTGCCGACCGAGGAACAGGTCGAGGAGGCCGTCGCGGCCGCGCACGCCGTGCTGGACGAGTTCGCCGCGACGCCCGCGCATGTGCGCGCCGCCGCTCTCGACCACGTGTCGCGCAGGCTGGTGGAGCGCACCGAGGAGATCGCCCGGCTGATCTCCGCCGAGAACGGCAAGCCTCTCAAGTGGGCCCGCGGCGAAGTCGGCCGCGCTGTCTCCGTCTTCCGCTTCGCCGCGGAGGAGGCGCGCGGTTTCAACGGCGGCGAGGCGCAGCGCCTCGACACCGACGCAGGCGGCGCCGGCCGCCTCGCGCTGACCCGTCGCTTCCCTCGTGGCGTCGTCCTCGGTATCGCGCCCTTCAACTTCCCGCTCAACCTCTGTGCCCACAAGATCGCTCCGGCCATCGCGGCCGGCGCTCCGATCATCCTCAAGCCCGCGCCCGCGACCCCGCTCTCCGGCCTGCTCATCGGTGAGCTGCTCGCCGAGACCGAGCTGCCGGCCGGCGCGTGGTCCGTCCTGCCCGTGCCGAACGACCGGATGCCCGCGCTCGTCCAGGACGAGCGGCTGCCGGTGATCTCCTTCACCGGTTCGGACAAGGTCGGCTTCGCGATCATGGACTCCGTCCCGCGCAAGCGCTGCACGCTCGAACTCGGCGGCAACGGCGCGGCCGTCGTCCTGCCCGACTACGCGAGCGAGCAGGACCTGGACTGGGCGGCGACCCGGATCGCCACGTTCTCGAACTACCAGGGCGGCCAGTCCTGTATCTCCGTCCAGCGGGTGATCGCGGACGCCTCGGTGTACGAACGCCTGGTGCCCAAGATCGTCGCCGCCGTCGAGGCGCAGGTCACCGGCGACCCGGGCGACGACAAGACCGATGTGGGTCCGCTGGTCAGCGAGGACGCGGCCAAGCGGGTGGAGTCCTGGGTGGACGAGGCCGTACGGGCCGGCGCGCGGCTCCTCACCGGCGGCAAGCGGGACGGCGCGACCTACGCGCCCACCGTGCTCGCCGAGGTCCCCGAGGACGCCACGATCTCCTGCGAGGAGGTCTTCGGGCCGGTCCTGACGCTCCGCCGGACGGAGAGCGAGGCCGAGGCGTTCGCCGCGGTCAACGACTCCAAGTACGGCCTCCAGGCGGGTGTGTTCACGCATGACCTGCAGGCCGCGTTCCGTGCCCACCGGGCGCTGGAGGTCGGCGGAGTGATCATCGGTGACGTCCCGTCGTACCGCGCCGACCAGATGCCGTACGGCGGCGTCAAGCAGTCCGGCACCGGCCGCGAGGGCGTGCGCTTCGCCATGGACGACTACACCTACGAACGCGTCATGGTGCTCACCGGCCTCGCCCTGTAGGCCCCGCGTCACCGGGAACGGCCGGAGTCCGCACAGCGGGCTCCGGCCGTTCCCGGTCGTGCGCGAGGCGCGGGCGGCGGTGAAATCGATTGGTCGACCCACCACTGGTGCGAGTGCCGGTAATCGGGTAAATACGGACGAGTAGAACCGGCCGGTAAAACCATCATTCGACCCGACTCCCGCGGCGAGGTGAGTTCCTCATGTCCGCCCCATCCGCTCCGTCCGAAGCATCCGCACCGAAGGAACCGCAGGGCAAGCCATCAGAGCCCAAAGTCTCCGAGCGGGAAGCACGGCAGGTCGCCGAGGCCGCCCGTGAGCAGGGCTGGCGCAAGCCGAGCTTTGCCAAGGAGATGTTCCTCGGCCGATTCCGCCTCGACCTCATCCATCCGCACCCGCTGCCCGCGTCCGACGACGTCAAGCGCGGCGAGGCGTTCCTGGCAAAGCTCCGCGCCTTCTGCGAGACGAAGATCGACGGCGCGCTGATCGACCGCGAGGCCCGGATCCCCGACGAGGTGATCAACGGCCTCAAGGAACTGGGCGCGCTCGGTATGAAGATCGACACCAAGTACGGCGGCCTCGGCCTCACCCAGGTGTACTACAACAAGGCCCTGGCGCTGGTCGGCACCGCGAGTCCCGCGGTCGGCGCGCTCCTCTCCGCCCATCAGTCGATCGGCGTACCGCAGCCGCTCAAAATCTTCGGCACCCAGGAGCAGAAGGACACCTTTCTGCCACGCCTGGCCCGTAGCGACATCTCGGCCTTCCTGCTCACCGAGCCGGACGTGGGCTCCGATCCCGCCCGGCTCGCGACGGCGGCCGTCCCCGACGGCGACTCGTACATCCTCGACGGCGTGAAGCTGTGGACGACCAACGGCGTCGTCGCCGATCTGCTGGTGGTGATGGCCCGGGTGCCCGTGTCCGAGGGGCACCCGGGCGGTATCACGGCGTTCGTCGTCGAGGCGGGCTCGCCGGGCATCACGGTCGAGAACCGCAACGCCTTCATGGGCCTGCGCGGCCTGGAGAACGGCGTGACCCGCTTCCACCAGGTCCGGGTCCCCGCGGCGAACCGTATCGGCCCCGAAGGCGCCGGCCTCAAGATCGCCCTCACCACGCTCAACACCGGCCGGCTCTCGCTGCCCGCGATGTGCGTGGGCGCGGGCAAGTGGTGTCTGAAGACCGCCCGCGAGTGGTCGGCCGCCCGCGAGCAGTGGGGCAAGCCCGTCGCCCGGCACGAGGCCGTCGGCGAGAAGATCTCCTTCATCGCCGCGACCACCTTCGCGCTGGAGGCGGTCGTCGACCTGTCCTCCCAGATGGCCGACGAGGACCGCAACGACATCCGTATCGAGGCGGCCCTGGCCAAGCTGTACGGCTCCGAGATGGGCTGGCGGATGGCCGACGAACTGGTCCAGATCCGTGGCGGCCGCGGCTTCGAGACGGCGGATTCCCTGGCCGCCCGCGGTGAACGCGCCGTACCCGCCGAGCAGATGCTCCGCGACATGCGGATCAACCGGATCTTCGAGGGCTCGACGGAGATCATGCATCTGCTGATCGCACGCGAGGCCGTCGACGCCCATCTCTCGGTGGCCGGCGACATCATCGATCCGGACAAGTCGCTGTCCGACAAGGCGAAAGCCGGTGCGCAGGCGGGCAGGTTCTACGCGCGCTGGCTGCCGCAGCTCGTCGCGGGCCCGGGCCAACTGCCGCGCTCGTACGCGGAGTTCCATCCGACAGGCCATCTGGACCTGTCATCGCATCTGCGTTACGTCGAACGGAGCGCGCGCAAGCTGGCCCGCTCCACCTTCTACGCCATGTCGCGCTGGCAGGGCCGGATGGAGACCAAGCAGGGCTTCCTCGGCCGGATCGTCGACATCGGCGCCGAGCTGTTCGCGATGAGCGCGGCCTGCGTACGGGCCGAACTGCTGCGTACGAACGGGGACCACGGGCGCGAGGCGTATCAACTGGCCGACGCCTTCTGCCGGCAGGCCCGCATCCGGGTCGAGGAGCTCTTCACCCGGTTGTGGTCCAACACCGACGACCTGGACCGCAAGGTCGTGCACGGCGTCATGTCCGGCACCTACACCTGGCTGGAGGACGGCATCGTGGACCCGAGCGGCGAAGGCCCCTGGATCGCGGACGCGACACCGGGCCCCTCCGAACGGGACAACGTCCACCGCCCGATCCGCTGACCGTCCGGGAAGGAGGCCGGCGGTGTCCGCACGGACACCGCCGGCCTTCTCACGCCGCCGCGGTCCCGCAGGCCGTCCCCGTGCCGCACAATCGAGCCTCTGGAACAGTCAACTCACTTTGAGGGCAGCGATGTTCGGGTCCGGAAGCAAGCGGGCACGGCGCGGGCCGGCGGGTGTCGCGGTCGGATTCGTCCTTCTCGCCGCCGCGTGCGGCGGTGGCGCGGAGGACACCGACGAGAACGGAAAGGACGGCCGGGACGGAAAGAACGCCGCCACGCCGTCCGGGCCCGCGCCGCTGACCGAGGGCCGGCTCACCGCCGCTTCCTTCACCGACGGCGAGAGGCTCGGCGAGTACACCGCGTCCGAGTACACCCTCGGCGCGCCTCTCGGAGAGGACTACACCGCCGAGCCGGCCGTCTGCCAGCCGCTGGTCAGCCTCACCGGCGGCGCCACCGCGTTCGACCCCGTCGCGGAGGTCCACCGCAAGGCCGATGTGCCCGGCGAGACGCTCGGCGTCACCGTCGCCGTACAGCTCCGTTCGTACGAGGCCCAGGACGCGACCGGTGTCATGGAGGCGCTGGACAAGGCGGGCCGCGAGTGCATGGGCGGATTCACCGAGAACCGCGCGCTGGCACGGGCCAAATACCTCAGAGTGGAGCCCGCCGAGGCGCCGGACCTGGGAGACGAGGCCGCGGCGTACCGCTTTTCCGGCGGGGCCATCGCACTCGTCGTACAGCAGGGTCAGGACGTGAGGTCCAGGACCCGGACCGGCTCACCAACCCACCGGTCCGGTGCCGTCGTCGCGATGATCGCCCCGTCCGGCCGGTCCGGCGTCGGCTGCGCCGCGTACCAGCTGTGGGCGGCCGCCCACGTCTCCTGCCGGGCGACGGCCAACGCCGCGGCGAGGTCCAGCTCCAGGACCGTGATGCCGGGCAGGGAAGCCAGGTGCTCGGCCGTGCCGGCACGGGCCCGGTCCGCTTCGACGAGCGCGCACGCCGGAACGTAGAGGAACCAGCCCGGCTCGGCGTGCGCCCGGTGGATCAGCCGGGACGCGAGGACGTTGCCCTGCCCCGCCGCGGCCATCGCCGTGTCGTCCAGAACAGTTTTGGACTACCTGCGAACCCGGTGGAAGGAGGCCGAACAGAACGACATCCGCCAGCAAGTCGTCAGCCTCAGCACTCAAAGCCTGTTCGCATCCGTCCGCACCGCCGCTGCCGAGGTTCTCACCGGCACTCCGGAACAGATCGAAACCTTCTTCACCACGGGCCAGTACGAAGCCGGACACACCGAGATGCGGGTGGAAGTAGCCCGCCTCACCACGGTGGGCGGCACTTACGTCAAAGAAGCCGCAACAGCAGCTCTCAAAGAAGGCACGCCCAAAGCACTCGCCACATTTCTTCAAGTTGGGCAGTACGGTCAGCAGCTTCTCGACGAACGGATTCTCACCGCCCAACTCGCCACTAACGGAAGCCCGGAGCTCAAAGCAGCTGCCACAATTGCACTGGCCGGCCCCGCAGAGCTTGTACATGAGTTCGTCACCGTCGGCCAATACATGGCGCAACGCAAGGACGACCTAGCCACCACCCACACTCATCATGTTCAAGGCCTGTTGGCCGAAGGATCGATGATTGCGGCGAAGGCCAATGAGGACGCCTGGCGTGCTGCCGAAGCTGCTGCCAAGGCCATCAACGCGGCCGCTGCGGCGGCTGAAGCCGCTGGCAAGGCGCAGACCTCTGCGCAACAGGCGGTAGAGCACGCGTCTGCCGCTGATTCCTCGGCCGACGCAGCAGAAGACAGTGCTGCCCAAGCAGCAGCGTCCGCTGTTACCGCACGAGCCGCAGCCAGTAGGGCTGACGCAGATGCCGAAGCCGCTGAAAACTCTGCGGCCAACGCAGAATTCTCTGCCGCCTACGCCCGCGAATCAGCAAAAAGGGCAGACAGGGAAAAGGATGAAGCCCACACATCTGCTCTTGCCGCAGGAAAAAGTAGCGACGAGGCAGACGCTGACGCCGCCGCCTGGCAGAGGGTGCACGACCTTGCCGAAGCAGAGCTGAAAGAAGCGACCCGACGGGCTGAAGAGGAACGCAAGAAACAAGAAGGGCCCCGAAAGCCTCAGCGTGTTCCAGGACGCTTCTTTCCTGCACCCTGCCAACTTCCCATCTTCCGATGGATCTACGATGCCGCGCAACCTGGTACCACCGCACACGCCGTGGTATGGGAAATATCTGGTCTCGCTGACATTGAAAGATGCATAGAAGAGCCGGCAACCAAGGACTGCGCTTTCGCAGCTCTCAGCCTTATACCGGCGGGGAAACTCAAGCTCCTCACCAAGGTAGACGAGGGAGTCAAGGCCCTCGAATCCTCTCGGGCGGCTAGGCGCACAGTCACCTGCCTTGTCGGTGCAGCCACTTCAAATCTTTCCAGGGGGCTTCCGGAACAAGAATGTCAGAAGTTCCGGGACAAGGTGAAGAGGGTCCTTGATGAACTTCCTGAGCGAACGCCGACGGATAAAAGAACCACTGGAAGATTGCTTGACGAGAACGGTGACCCAATTCCTGAACTTCCGCCAGGGATTGAAGAGATGAAGAGCGGTGAGAAATGGTACGATGGCGAAAATAACTCGTACGATGATCCGCTGTGGGCGGAAGCGCAGAGGCGACTTTTCGGTAAGAAGGGGTTTCCGGCAAGCAAGAACGCCAAATATAAAGCCTCTTCTCACGTGGAGACGAAGTACGCGGTCTGGATGGACCAGAAAGGCATAAAGAATGCCACCGTCGTCATCAACAACAACGCAGGAGTATGCGATAAGGCACAGAACTGCATCGACGCAGTCGCAGTCATACTCCCTGTCGGTTCCACGCTGACTGTATACTTCCCCGGTGGGAAGAAAGTTTTGCGAGGAATGAGGACCTAATGGCTCTTAAGGTTCTGGGGCAAAAGCCGATATATCTGAAAAATGAGAGCGAAGTGTGTGCATATCTCGACGCATTCTTCGCTGTACGTGACAGGCTCGATGCAGTTGCGGATTTTCAGATCGTTGCTGACGTGGCGTTCGACGAATCCCAGAACGTGGCGCCGGACAACGTCTTGTCAATCGGTATTGACGATGCGTCAGGATATGGAGGGTTGATCTGGTATTGCGACGGATCGCTTGCTCGCCAGATATCTGCAGAATTCGGCCATGATCTCGCCTACAGCGCCTGGGTGTCCCTGAGTTCATCTCCGCCGGATTTCGATCCCGAAGTAGTCTCCGAGCCGGGGTGCCCGACCTTCTTTGATCGCACCAGCGTGCTGCCGCTTCCCAGAATTCGTTCGGTGGTAGAAGAATACTTCCGCGAAGGAACCGGTTTCCGGCCGACGCAGGTGCAATGGATGAAAGGTCACTACACCGGCGAAATTTGGACAGAAGATTAGGCAGAACCGCAGGTCGCTCCAACCCACATAAATTCATGCTCCGGGCCAGTGAAACCGCTGCCCCAGACGTGCCTTCGTGTATCAGACGAGAAGGTGCAGTGCGCGGAATTTCGCACTGCACCTTCTCGTCTGTCGGCCCGGACTTTCAACGCGGATGGTGTCATGCTCGTACAGCCCTCCTAAACTTTCGACAGGAATGCGTCTCCGGAAACGTGACCGCTCGGCGTGCAAATCCTCCGCCGGAAGCGACTACCGAGGAGCGAGACTTCTACGGACTTCCAGCCAGCGTTCAGCCCGGCACCGAGCGCTGGAGGCGGTCGGCCGGTGGCTGACAACCACGGATACCAGACGAAGGAGTGGCGAAGTGACGGTCACGGTCGAGGCGGCGGCCGCCGCGCCGAAGAGCGCCCCGGCAACGCTGGAGTCAGGCAGCCGCCGCCCGCCAGGCGCTCGTCGTGCGGTGGGTCGAACGCCACGGCATCGACGCCGCCCGGCGCCTGGCCGAGGCCGAGGACCCGGCCGACGCGGTCGCTGCCGACGTCACCCCGAAGAAACCACCGCACCTACGACAAGTCGTGGCGGGTGTGGGAGCGCTTCTGTGTCACCCAGGGATTCCCTCCGACTGAGGTCCCGCCCCCTCCCCCGCCCAGTGGCTCGACGGGCCAGGACCCACCCGGTACCGCTGGCGCGCCCTCGTCACCGTCCGACGCCAGCACCTGGACGCCTCCCGCTGACGCCCGACTGACGCGCGACGGCCCCGCCGGTTCTACCGAGGACATCGGCGGAGTGCCGGACGAGATAGTCCAGGCACAGTGGCAGAAGTTCCGGTCCGTGGTGAAGACGGCAAACGCGGCAAAGAAGTGAAAGGCCGGAAAGGCGCGTGCCAGGGAATCCGCACAGGCGTCCGCACAGGGGCGCGCTGTCCTCACGGAGCGCGCATGGGGCAAGAATGGGGGGCATGAGCGACAGCCCAGCCCCTCTCGCCGATCCGCACATCGCCTTCGATCCGACCGAAGGCCGCCGGGACATCGTCGTCCTCGGCTCCACCGGATCCATCGGCACCCAGGCCATCGACCTGGTCCTGCGCAACCCCGACCGCTTCCGTGTCACCGCTCTCTCCGCCGCGGGCGGCCGCGTGGCGCTGCTCGCCGAGCAGGCGCGGCGACTGCGGGTCCGTACCGTCGCGGTCGCGCGCGAGGACATCGTCCCCGTGCTGCGGGAGGCGCTGCGGGCGGAGTACGGGACGGACGAGCCGCTGCCCGAGATCCTCGCCGGGCCCGACGCGGCCACCGAGCTGGCGGCCTCCGAGTGCCACACCGTGCTCAACGGCATCACCGGTTCCATCGGACTCGCACCCACCCTCGCCGCGCTCACGGCCGGCCGGACGCTCGCCCTCGCCAACAAGGAATCGCTGATCGTCGGCGGCCCGCTGGTCAAGGCTCTGGCCAGGCCCGGCCAGATCATCCCCGTCGACTCCGAGCACGCCGCGCTCTTCCAGGCGCTCGCCGCCGGTACCCGTACCGATGTGCGCAAGCTGGTGGTGACGGCCTCCGGCGGCCCCTTCCGCGGCCGTACGAGGGCAGAGCTGGCGGACGTCACACCACGGGACGCCCTCGCGCACCCCACCTGGGCCATGGGCCCGGTGATCACGATCAACTCCGCGACCCTCGTCAACAAGGGCCTGGAAGTGATCGAGGCGCACCTGCTGTACGACATCCCCTTCGAGCGCATCGAGGTGGTGGTCCATCCCCAGTCGTACGTCCACTCGATGGTGGAGTTCAGCGACGGCTCGACGCTGGCCCAGGCGACACCGCCGGACATGCGCGGGCCGATCGCCGTCGGTCTCGGCTGGCCGCGGCGGGTGCCGGACGCCGCCCCGGCCTTCGACTGGACCAAGGCGTCGACCTGGGAGTTCTTTCCTCTGGACGGTGACGCCTTCCCGTCCGTGGCGCTCGCCAGACATGTCGGAACACTAGGCGGCACGGCACCGGCGGTGTTCAATGCCGCGAACGAGGAGTGCGTGGACGCGTTTCTGGCGGGACGGCTGCCGTTCAACGGCATCATGGATACGGTCACCGAGGTCGTCGCGGAACACGGCCGGCCTCGTACGGGAACTTCGCTCACGGTGGCGGACGTCCTTGAGGCGGAGACCTGGGCACGCGCCCGGGCCCGCGACATGGCAGAGAAATTCAGCGAAGAACGGCCGGCGGAGGCTCGCGCATGACGATCCTGTTGACGATTCTGGGCATCGTCCTGTTCGCTGTGGGGCTGCTCATCTCCATCGCCTGGCACGAACTGGGCCATCTGTCGACGGCCAAGCTGTTCGGCATCCGTGTGCCTCAGTACATGGTCGGTTTCGGGCCGACCATCTGGTCACGGAAGAAGGGCGAGACGGAGTACGGGATCAAGGCGATCCCGGCCGGTGGCTACATCCGCATGATCGGGATGTTCCCGCCGGGTCCTGACGGCCGGATCGAGGCCCGCTCGACGTCGCCGTGGCGCGGCATGATCGAGGACGCCCGCTCCGCCGCCTTCGAGGAGCTGGAGCCGGGCGACGAAGACCGTCTCTTCTACACGCGCAAGCCGTGGAAGCGCGTGATCGTGATGTTCGCCGGTCCATTCATGAATCTGATCCTCGCCGTTGTGATCTTCATCGGCCTGGCGATGAGCTTCGGCTTCGAGACCCAGACCACCGAGGTCGCGGGTGTCCAGAAGTGCGTCATCGCACAGACCGAGAAGCGGGACACGTGCGAGAAGGGCGACCCGGTCTCGCCCGCCCAGGCAGCCGGACTGCTGAAGGGCGACAAGATCGTCGCCTTCGACGGACAGCGCGTCGAGGACTGGAACACGCTCTCCGGCCTGATCCGTAAGACGATCGGCCCTGCCACCCTCACCGTCGAACGGGACGGCACCGAGCACGTCCTGCACGCCACGCTCGCCACGAACATGGTCGCCGAGAAGGACTCCGACGGACAGACGGTCCCGGGCGAGTTCGTACCGGCCGGTTATCTGGGCTTCGCCGCCGCCACCGAGATCGTCCCGCTCTCCTTCCCGCAGTCCGTGGACCGGATGGGGAGCATGATCGGGGACGGCGTCGAATCGATCATCGCTCTGCCCTCCAAGATCCCCGACCTGTGGAGCGCGGCCTTCGGAGACGGCCCGCGCAAGGACGACTCACCGGTGGGCGTCGTCGGCGCGGCACGCATCGGCGGCGAGGTGATGAATCTCGACGCTCCGGCGCAGAACGTGATCGCGGCGATGCTGTTCCTGGTCGCGGGCTTCAATCTCTCGCTCTTCCTCTTCAACATGCTGCCGCTGCTGCCGCTGGACGGCGGACATATCGCGGGCGCGCTGTGGGAGTCTCTGCGGCGCAAGCTGGCGCGGCTGTTCAAGCGGCCCGACCCGGGCCCGTTCGATGTGGCGAAGCTGATGCCGGTCGCCTATGTGGTGGCGGGGATCTTCATCTGCTTCACCTTGCTCGTCCTGGTCGCCGACGTCGTCAACCCTGTCAAGATCAGCTGAGCGTTGTCCCATGATCCCTGGCGGGCGGGATCACGGGACAACCCGTGGAGCCGCTTCGGGCCCGGACCGGGGTTGACCGCGCTTCGCATCAAGATCGACCGATTCTGTCTGTTTCACGGCGGCCGGGCACGTTTCGTGTCCGGCCGCTTACCTTTGTGTGGACTTTTCGCATGGATGTGCTCCGGCGGTACGCGGTGGCGTAATCTCGTGGCCTGGAGCCCGCCGATCTCGGGACCTTGATCCACACCTTGGGGTTGCACAGCAGATGACTGCAATTTCTCTCGGAATGCCGTCCGTTCCGACGAAGCTCGCCGAACGCAGGGTCAGCCGCCAGATCCAGGTCGGGTCGGTGGCGGTTGGTGGGGATGCGCCGGTGTCGGTGCAGTCGATGACGACGACGCGTACGTCGGACATCGGGGCGACGTTGCAGCAGA
>NZ_JARBAE010000037.1:0-76195 GCF_033795305.1 Streptomyces sp. AK02-01A | reverse complement strand
ATCCAGTACGCGAACGATCCTCCGCCTTGCGATCGCACGCACCAGACGCCGCGAGCCCCGCCCCAGGGGGCGGACGGCGCTACTTTCGAAACACGCCCTGGGCCGACACCGCGCCGAGCCCGAGCAGAGCCGCCAGCCGCCGGTACGAGTCCAGCAGCGCGCCGCGGTCGTACGTACTCGTCGTGACCAGGTACTCGTCCGCCTCGCTGCGCGCCAGCAGCTTCTCCAGACCGGCCGCCACCTCGTCCGCCGTACCGTAAAGATGTCCGTGCCGTGCCTCGTCGAACAGCGTGCGCTCCCGCTCGCTCATGGCGGTGGCGAGAATCGCCTCGGCCGGCATGAGTGGCGGGAACGCGCCGTGCGTGCGCGAGTACGCCGTCGACCAGGCCTCCGAGAGCAGCAGCCGCTGGGCCTCCTCGGTGCTGGCGGCGACCGCGACCGTGCCGGACAGCACCACATACGGACGCTCGCTCCATCCGGACGGGCGGAAGTCCCGGCGGTACTCCTCGATCGCCCGCAGCATCGCGTCCTCGCCCCGGACGGCCGCGATGACCAGTGGCAGTCCGGCCTCGGCCGCGACCCGCGCGCCCTTCCCGGTGGCCAGGACGAAGGCGGGCACGCGCAGCCCTTCGGCCGGACGGGCATGGACCTGCGGATGCGCGGTCTGAGTGCCGGTGAAGTAGCCGAGAAGCTCCGCGAGCCGGCCGGGGAAGTCATCGGCGTCCTGTCTGTCCCGGCCGAGTGCCTTCCGTATCCCGTCGGTGAATCCCACGGAACGGCCGAGTCCCATGTCGATCCGGCCCGGGAAGAGGGACTCCAGCACACCGAACTGCTCCGCCACGACGAGCGGTTGGTGGTTGGGCAGCATGACTCCGCCGGTGCCGACACGGATCGTCGAGGTCGCGGCGGCGACAGCGGCCGCGAGGACGGTCGGCGCGGAGCCCGCCACACCCGGCACACTGTGATGCTCGGAGACCCAGAAGCGGTGATAGCCCAGCGCTTCGACGCGCTGGGCGAAGCTCACGGTGTCGCGCAGTGCGCGCGGACCGTCCTGGCCCTCCCGGGTACGGGACCGGTCCAGCACGGAGAACAGGGTCGTCGCTGCGATACTCACAACCGTTTCAACCGCCTGGCCGCCTCAGGATTCCCGTACCGCGGTCACCGGACTCCGGCGTCCGATCAGACGGAGATGACAGAGATGACAGAGATGACAGAGATGACAGAGAGCGGCAAAGCGCTGGCCGTGTTCGATCTGGACGGCACCCTCGCCGAGACCGGCCATCGCCAGCACTTCCTGGAGCGGAAGCCGCGCGACTGGAACGGCTTCTTCGGCGCGGCCGGCCGGGACACGCCACTGGCCGAGGGCGTACGGCTGGTGCGGAAGGCCGCGGAGGAGGACGAGGTCATGTATCTCACCGGCCGTCCCGAGCGCTGCCGCCGGGACACCCTTGCCTGGCTGGCCGCGCACGGACTGCCCGAGGGCCCGCTCTGGATGCGCCGGGACAACGACCGGCGCCCCGCGCGTACGACCAAGCTGGAGGCCCTGCGCCGCCTCGCCGAGGCCCGGCGGATACGGATGCTCGTGGACGACGACGAACTGGTCTGCGACGCGGCCGAACGGGCGGGTTTCCGGGTCGTCCGCGCGCGCTGGGCCAGCACGTCCCAGGCGCTCAAGGACGCACAGGAACGCGAGGGCCGGACCTGACGGCCGGACCCTGAGTGCCGGACCTGAGTGCCGGACCCTGGGCGCGGGATCAGGCGCCGTCTTCGAGGCGGAAACCGACCTTCAGCCCGACCTGGTAGTGCTCGATGTCGCCGTCGACGATATGGCCGCGGACCTGCGTCACCTCGAACCAGTCCAGGCCGCGCAGCGTCAGGGACGCGCGGTCGATGCCCTTGCGGATGGCATCGTCGATGCCCTCGTGGGAGGTTCCGACGATCTCGGTGACCCGGTAGATGTGGTTGGACATGGAGTCGCTCTCCTCACGTGTCACGTGTGTCGCCGTGTCACTCCACCGTGCCCCACCACGCGGCGCTCCGCGAGACGTCCGGAGCCGGGCCGGTACGCGAGTCGGCCCCTGACATGGTCCAGGACCGCCGACGTACGCTGCCTGGGCCGGACCACTTCAGCCGGGACCACTTCAGCCGCCGACCGGGAGCCCCGAGTGACCGACAAGCCGAAGAAGCCCTTTCTGTACGTCGTCGTGTGCGCGGCGGGAGTGGCGCCCGACGCGGGAAAGCTCGTCGCCGCGGCGCAGGACCAGGACTGGGACGTGGGCGTGGTCGCCACGCCACTGGGACTCGGCTTCATCGACCGGGCCGCGCTCGAAGGACAGACCGGATTCCCCATCCGCTCCGCCTGGCGCAGCCCCGGCGACCCGCGCCCGCTCCCGCCGCCCGACGCCATCGCGGTGGCCCCTGCCACGTTCAACACGATCAACAAATGGGCGGCCGGTATCTCCGACACGCTTGCCCTGGGCATCCTCTGCGAGGCGTACGGCATGGGTGTCCCGACCGCCGTACTGCCGTATCTGAACGCCGCCCAGGCCGCGCACCCGGCGTATCGACGCAGCCTCGGCCAACTCCGCGAGATGGGCGTCCTGTTCGGCGGCACCGAGCCGCACGAGCCCAATGCCGGCGGCGGCGCCGACCGTTTCCGCTGGCAGGAGGCGCTGGAACTGCTCACGCCGAGGGTGCCGCGCGCGGGTTGAGCGTGTATGGGCGGGTGCGGGGCGGCGGAGTCTGACGTGACGGCGTGCCCGGCCGGGGAATCATTCGCGGTCGAGTCGGGCAGGGCACGACAGGCGGTCGTCGACATGCGTCGATTGGTCTCTCCGTACCGGCATCGCCGGATCCCGGCCGTGGCCGCTCTGGACGCGCGAGCTGCCGCGTACCTCGCCCGAGTAGATTGAACTCGTCGCCACGAAGGGTCAAAGGGAGCGCGCACCGCATGACGAAGTCGCTGGAGATCAAGCCCATCGCCACCGTGATCGGCGGACGCGCCGAGCCCACCGATGACCACTGGAGCGGCACCGCCGTCATCCGCCTGAACCCGGACTTCCCGATCGAGGTCGTGCGGGGCCTGGAGGAGTTCTCCCATCTGCTGGTCGTCTGGCACTTCCACAAGGCGTCTCCCGACGATGTCGCCCTGCACGCCCGCAGCCCCCGCGACAACCCTCACTGGCCGACCACCGGCACCTTCGTCCACCGCAACCACCGCCGGCCCAATCAGCTCGCCCAGTCCTTCCCTCGGCTGCTGAAGGTCGACGGCCTGGATCTGCATGTCATGGACCTGGACGCCATCGACGGAAGCCCGGTCTTCGACCTCGCCCCGTACTTCACGGAGATGGGCCCGCGTGGCGAAGTGCGCGAGCCCGGTTGGCCGGGCGAGATGCTCACGGACTACTGGGACGACGCGCGGAGCTGAGGACACACCGACACCCCGGGTGTCCGGCTCGGAGCCCAGTCGGCACGCGTCCGGCGGATCGCTGCTCCACGCCGCCTCCACCGGATGCTCAGTACGCGTCTCCCGTCGTCGAGGACCCGATGATGCCGTCGTGCGCGAAGTCGCCCGGCGGGATGCCCGGGTGGTGGCCCTCCGGGCGTGGGCGCGGCGTCGGCGCGCCCAGGGAGAGCCGGGAGACGATTCTGTAGCGGTCGCCCCGGTAGAGGGAGTGGACATACTCGACCGGGCGGCCCGAGGTGTCCAGGGTCAGGCGTTCGATGAGCAGGGCGGGGGAGAAGGCCGGGACGTCCAGGACCGCCGCCTCCGCCTCGTTGACGACCGTGGGCTCGATCGACTGCGTGGCCTCGTGGACATAGAGCTGATGGTGCTCCCGCAGATGGTCGTACAGCTCGCCCGACTCCAGCTCCTGAGGCGTGAGCGCGGGTGCCAGTTCGGCGGGGATATGGAGATGCTCGATGGCGATCGGGGAGCCGTCGACCAGCCGCAGCCGGGCGATGTAGATCAGCTCGGCGGCGGGAGAGACACGCAGCTTGCGGCCGATTCTGGCGCCGGCCTTGAACGTCGTGCGCTCCAGGATCCTGCTGGACCAGGTGCCGGAGGCGCGAGGGACGACAAACGCCGTGTCGTCCGGGGTGAGTTCCTGAGTGATCTTGGCGGGAGCGACAAACATGCCGCGTCCGTGCTGCCTGACGAGCTGTCCGGTGGCGACGAGTTCGTCGACGGCGCCGCGCAGAGTGGGGCGTGACACGCCGAGTTCGGCGCAGAGAGTGCGCTCGGACGGGATCGCGTCACCCGCGCTGCCGGCCTCGATCAGGCCCAGCAGATACTCCCGTACCCGCTCCCGCTTGAGTACGGCACCCGACGAGCCGCTCCCCATGAGCATGACCTCTTTCATCCACATCGGTCCAACTGGTCAACTGGTAAACAGCATCGTAACCAACGTTGGAGCGCCTCGGGTGTGTAAGGGCCCTATTTTCCCGGGGACTTGACGGTATCAGTGGTCCATGCCACCTTCTGGTCACGCGTCTTACCACTTGACCAATTGGTCAATCTCTTATCGAGGTGGTCCGTGAAGATCCGCTTCATCGCCGGTTCCGCAGTCCTTGCGGCGACCGCGGCCCTCAGCGCCTGCAGCTCCGCCTCCGACACCGCCGGCGGACCGGAGAAGCTCACTGTCTGGATCATGAAGGACAGTGTCACCGAGGACTTCCTCGCGCGTTTCACCCAGGACTTCGAGCGGCAGCACAAGGACATCGGCCTGGACATCCAGATCCAGGAGTGGGACGGCATAGGTGAGAAGATCACCGCGGCCCTCGCCAGCACGGACGCCCCGGATGTCATCGAGGTCGGCAACACCCAGGTCGCCCAGTACGCCGCCAGTGGCGGGGTCAAGGACCTCAGCGACCGCGAGGAGGACCTGGCCGGCGCGGACTGGCTGCCCGGTCTCGCCGAACCGGGCGAGGTGGACGGCAAGCAGTACGGCATTCCCTGGTACGCGGCCAACCGTGTCGTCCTCTACAACAAGGACCTCTTCGCGAAGGCCGGGATCACCGGACCGCCCGCCACCCAGGAAGCCTGGCTCGCCGACACCGCCAAGCTCAACAAGGGCGGCACACAAGGCATTTACCTGCCCGGGCAGAACTGGTACACCTTCGCCGGCTTCGTCTGGGAGGAGGGCGGCGAGCTGGCGGTCCGGTCCGGTGGTAGCTGGAAGGGCACACTGGACACTCCCGAGGCGCTCGCCGGGATGGACTACTACCGGCGTCTCCAGGCGCTGGGCAACGGCCCCAAGGACTCCGACGAGGCGAAGCCTCCGCAGGCGGAGGTCTTCGCCAAGGGCGATGTCGCGCAGATCATCTCGACACCCGGCGGCGCGAAGCTCGTCGAGGAGGTCAACCCGGGGCTGGCCGGGAAGATCGGCTTCTTTCCCGTGCCGGGCAAGACGGCCGGGAAACCCGGCGCGGTCTTCACCGGCGGCTCCGACCTCATCGTCCCGGAGGCGTCCGCGCACCAGGACGCCGCCTACCAGGTGATCAAGGCGCTCACCGGTGACAAGTGGCAGACGGACATGGCGAAGACCATGAGCTATGTCCCCAACAGGACCACGCTCGCCAAGGCCGTCGAGGGCAGTGAGGGCACCGCCGCGATGGCCGCCGGCGCCGCGCGGGGCCGCGCCACTCCCAATTCGCCGCAGTGGGCCGCCGTCGAGGCCACCAACCCCATCAAGCAGTACTTGACCGAGGTGCTGACCGGCGGCGATCCCGCGAAGGCGGCGAAGGACGCGTCCGACAGCATCACCAGGACGCTCGGCTCATGAGAGCGGTTCCCCGCGCCGTCTGGCCGTATCTCCTGATAGCGCCCACCGTGCTCGGCACCGCGTATCTGCTCGGCTATCCGCTCGTCCGCAATCTGGTCATCTCGTTCCAGCGGTACGGGATGGGTGAGCTCATCCGGGGTGGCGCACCGTTCGCGGGGCTCGCCAACTACCGGGAGATCCTGGCCGACGGCGAGTTCTGGGAGGTCGTACGGCGGACCTTCTGGTGGACGGCGGTCAATGTCGTCCTGATCATGGTGCTGGCCACTCTCGTCGCGCTGATGCTCCAGCATCTCGGCCGGCGGATGCGGCTGCTGGTGATGAGCGGACTGGTGCTCGCCTGGGCCTGCCCGGTCATCGCCACCACCACCGTCTTCCAGTGGCTGTTCTCGTCCCGGCTCGGAGTGGTCAACTGGCTGCTCGTGCGGCTCGGATTCGAGTCGTACGAGAACTACTCCTGGTTCGCGGACGGCGCCGCCACCTTCACCGTGCTGGTCCTGCTCGTCGTCTGGCAGTCCGTGCCGTTCGCAGCCATCACCCTGCACGCCGCGCTGCTCACCGTTCCCGCCGAACTGTACGAGTCGGCGCGCCTCGACGGCGCGGGCGTGGCACGGATCTTCCGCTCCGTCACCCTGCCCGTGCTGCGGCCGCTCTTCGGACTGGTGCTCTGCCTCGAAGTCATCTGGGTCTTCCGGTGCTTCGCCCAGATCTGGGCCATCAGCAAGGGCGGGCCCGGCGACGCCACCACCACGCTGCCCGTCTACGCGTACCGGATCGCTCAGTCCCTGCACCGCTACGACCTGGGTGCCGCGGCCTCCACCATCACCGTGCTCCTGCTCGTCGCCGTGCTGGTCGTCTACTTCCGTCAGATGTTCCGGCAGGAGGGCGAGGTATGAACCGCCGACAGCTTCGACGCCTTCCGCTGCACGCCGCCGCGCTGCTGGTCTTCGTCCTCTCCGTCTTCCCCGTGTACTGGATGGTGCTGACGGCCTTCAAGCCGACCGGCGACATCCAGTCCGAGACTCCGGTCTTCCTGCCCACCGCGCTCACCCTCGACCACTTCACCGAGGCCGTCCGGGCCGACGGCTTCTGGATCTTCTGGCGCAACAGCCTCCTCGTCACCTGCGGCTGTGTGCTGCTCGCCCTGGTCGTCGCGCTCGGCGCGGCGTTCGCCGTCGCCCGGCTGCGCTGGAAGGGCCGCAGAGGCTTCATCCTGATGGTCTTCATCGCTCAAGTGGCGCCCTGGGAGGCGCTGTTGATCCCGATGTACGTCATCGCGCGGGACACCGGCATGCTCGACAAACTGTCCATGCTCACACTCGTCTACTTCATGATCACTCTGCCTTTCACCATCGTGACCCTGCGCGGCTTCCTCACCGCCATCCCGGTGGAACTGGAGGAGGCGGCCCAGGTCGACGGCTGCACCCGCGCGGTCGCCTTCCGCCGGATCACGCTGCCGCTGCTGGCTCCCGGCCTGCTCGCCACGTCACTCTTCGGATTCATCACGGCGTGGAACGAGTTCGCCTTCGCCAACATGCTGATCATCAAGAACCAGGACGACCGGACCCTGCCGGTCTGGCTGTCCTCCTTCTCCAATGTCTTCGGCACCGACTGGGGCGCCACCATGGCCGCCTCCACCCTCTTCGCCCTGCCCGTGCTGCTGCTCTTCCTGATGCTCCAGGGACGTGTGGCCTCCGGGACGACCAGTGGCGCCGTGAAGGGATAGGGGACCACAGAGATGACCGCCTTCGCACAGCCCGCCGCGCCGTCCGCCGCGCACCACACCGGAATCGCGCTGATCCCGAGGCCTTCCCAACTGACCTCGCTCCCGGGCCGGTTCACCGTCGACGAACACACCGCCGTACGGGCCGCTCCCGGCGGTGCGCGCGACGCCGCCACTCTGCTCCGCACTCTGCTCGCGCCGGCCACCGGACTGCCGCTGCCGGTCGCCGACGACGGCCGGATCGTGTTCGTACTCGATCCCGCTCTCGGCGGCCTCGGACAGGAGGGATACGGACTCACCGTCGGCACCGACGCGGTACTCCTGCGCGCCGGGTGCCGAGAGGGCCTGCTGCGTGGTGTTCAGACGATCCGTCAGTTACTGCCACCGCGAGCGCTGTCGCACGAGCCGGTGCGCGGCACGGAGTGGTCTCTGCCGTGTGTCCAGATCACCGATGTGCCGCGCTTCGCCTGGCGCGGCGCCATGCTCGATGTGGCGCGCCGCTTCCGGCCGGTGTCCTTCCTGCGCCGGTTCACCGATCTGCTCGCCCTGCACAAGCTCAATGTGCTGCATCTGCATCTCACCGACGACCAGGGCTGGCGGATGCCCGTCGCCGCCTTCCCGAGGCTCACCGAGGTGGGCGGCGAGCCGCACGGCGGCGCCTACACGCGGCAGGAGCTCAGCGGCCTGGTCGCGTACGGCGCGGCCCGCGGCGTCACCGTCGTACCGGAGATAGAGATGCCCGGTCATGTACGGGCCGCACTCGCCGCGTATCCCGAGCTCGGCAACGACCCGTCGCGCCGGCTCACCGTGTGGGACCGCTGGGGTGTGTGTGAGAACGTCCTCGGCGTCCACGACCAGGTCCTCGACTTCTGCCGCACCGTACTGGGCGAGGTGATGGACACCTTTCCGTCCCGGCATGTGCACATCGGCGGCGAGGAGTGCCCGACCACCGAGTGGCAGCGCTCGCCCGCCGCGCGCCGCCGTGCCGTGGACGAGGGCCTCGCCGGACCGGAGGCGCTGCACGGCTGGTTCATGGACCGTGTCGGCGGCTTTCTGACCGAGAACGGACGGCGCCCGCTGGGCTGGACCGAGTCCGGCAGCGATCTGCCCACCGCCTTCACCGCCGTACCGTGGCGCGCCGCCGAGCACGGACTCACCGCCGCCCGCCGGGGCCAGGACGTGATCATGGCTCCTTACCGCTCCACGTATCTCGACTACCCGCAGAGCGAGCGCCTCGACGAACCGCCGGGCCAGCCCGGCGGTGTGGTGTCCCTGCGGGATGTGTACGACCTCGAACCGGCGCCCGCCGGCTGGGAGCCGGAGGCGGCCGCCAGAGTCCTCGGGACGCAGGCGCAGTTGTGGAGCGAGTACGTACCCACCGCCGCGCACGCCGAGTATCTGGCCTTCCCACGGCTCTGCGCGCTCGCCGAGACGGCCTGGTCCGCGCAGCGGGACTGGCCGGGCTTTCTGCGTCGGCTGACCCACCACCGAACCCGGCTCGACGCGCTCCGCGTACCGGGCCGTCCCCCGCACGACCCGCACGACCCTCCGCTCAACCCCACGCCAGGAGAGGAATCCGGTCGATGACCAGACGAGCGAGCACCGCCGCACGGATACGTACCGCCGTCGCCCTGGGCGCGGCGGCCGGACTGGGCTGTGCCGCGCTGACCGCGCTGCCGGCCGCCGCCGCCGACCCGTCGGTGAAGGTCCAGTACCGCCAGAGCTCCACCGGATCCGACCAGGCCGAGCCCTGGTTCAAGGTGGTCAACACCTCCGGCTCCACCGTCTCTCTCAGCACCGTCAAAATCCGTTACTACTTCAAGGCCGACGCCGGAGCCTCGTACACCTTCGCCTGCTCCTGGGCGGTGAAGGGCTGTGCGAACATCACCGGCACCTTCGGCAGTCTGGCCGCTCCGACCGCGACCGCCGACCGCTATCTGGAGATCGGCTTCACCGCCGGCGCGGGCTCTCTCGGCGCCGGTGCCGACACGGGCGACATGCAACTGCGCTTCTACCGCTCCAACTGGGCGTCGCTCAACCAGAGCGACGACTACAGCTTCGGCGCCTCGCAGACCGCGTACGGAGACTGGACCAGGGCCACCGCCACGGTCGGCGGCGCCCTCGTCTGGGGCACGGCGCCGACGGGCAACGACCCGGGCGGTCCGACGAACCCGCCCACCGACCCGCCCACCGACCCGCCGGCCGGCGGGGCCGCGCTCTTCGACGACTTCAACTACACGTCGCACACGGATCCGGCGATCGGCTCACACGGCTGGAGTGTGCGCTCGAACTCCGGAGGGCCCGGCGTGCCGGGCGCGACCTGGGCACCGGAGAACGTCACCTTCGCCAATGAGGGAACGAACTCGGTCATGAACCTGGAGACGTCCACCGCCGGTACGGGCGCGTCGACCGAGCAGACCGAAGTGCTCACCCAGGCCATGAAGTTCAAGAACGGCACCTACGCGGCCCGGGTGAGGTTCTCCGACACGCCCAAGTCGGGCCCGGACGGCGACCATCTCGTGCAGACGTTCTTCACCATCAACGACCTCACGGCCCCGATGGCGGACAACTACGCGGAGTACGACTTCGAATATCTCCCGAACGGCGGCTGGGGCGAGCCGTCCAACATCCTCTACACCACGTCCTGGGAGACCTACCGGCCCGATCCCTGGGAGGCGGTCAACCAGCACTCCGAGGCGCGCACGAGCTACGCGGGCTGGCACGATCTCGTCGTCACCATCGACAACAGCGCCATCACCTACTACGTCGACGGACAGTCCTTCGGCACGCACGATGCCCGCTATCTGCCCGAGCGGCCCATGTCGATCAATTTCAACCAATGGCTGATCGATCTGGCGGGACAGACCAGCACCACACCGAGGGCGTATGACCAGAAAGTTGACTACGTCCTGCACGTCAAGGATCAGGTACTGACTCCGGCGCAGGTCAGCGCCAAGGTCAACGCCTACCGCGCCGCGGGAACCACCTTCGAGGACACGGTGCCCGGCGGCCAGTGACGGACCGCGCGGGACCGGACCGCGGGCAAGGGGCGGGCGCCGTACGGGCGTCCGTCCCTCTCCCGTTTGAGTCACGACTTGACCGACTCATTGGTACATACCAAAATCCCACCCACCCGGTGCGAACCGCGTTCGCTCCCCCACGTCGGGCTCCCTCTTCGTGCCAACACGCCAGAAGGTTGACCCACGTGAAGAACCGCTGTTTCGTCCGCACCCTGGCCCTGGTGTCCTCCGTAGCGCTCGGCGGCTGCGCAATGCTGCCGGGCGGCGCCAACTCCACCACGGTCACCGTCTGGTTGATGAAGGACAGCGTCTCGGACGACTTCCTCAAGCGCTTCGTGAGCGAGTACGAGAACGAACACCCGTCCGTCGAACTGGACATCAAGATCCAGGAGTGGACCGGCATCGGCGAGAAGGTGCTGACCGCGATCGACAGCGAGGACGCGCCGGATGTCATCGAGGTCGGCAACACCCAGGTCGCGCAGTACGCGGAGAGCCGCAATCTGCGGGATCTCACGCTGGAGTCGGTACGGGACCTGGGCAGCGACGACTGGCTGCCGGGCCTCGCCCAGCCGGGCAGCATCAAGGGCGCGCAGTTCGGCATTCCGTGGTACGCGGCCAACCGGATCGTGATCTACAACAAGGAGCTCTTCTCGCTCGCCGGGATCGAGGAGCCGCCGAAGACCCGCGAGCAGTGGCTGGCGGACACCACCGAGCTGAACAGCGACGGCAACCAGGGCATCTACCTCGCCGGACAGGACTGGTACACCCTCTCGGGCTTCATCTGGGACGAGGGCGGTGAACTGGCGGTCGAGACCGGCGGCGAATGGCAGGGCACGGTCGACTCGCCCGCCGCGCTCAGAGGGATGGCCTTCTACAAGGATCTCCAGTCGCTGGGCAACGGCCCGAAGAACTCCGACGAGGCCAAGCCGCCGCAGGCGGACGTCTTCGCCAAGGGTGATGTCGCACAGATCATCGCCACTCCCAGCTCGGCGCGGATCATCGAGGAGAAGAACCCCGGGCTGCGGGGCAAGCTCGGCTTCTTTCCCATCCCGGGCAAGACCGCCGACAAGCCCGGTGCCGTCTTCACCGGCGGTTCCGACCTGATCGTGCCGAAGAACTCCAGCCATCACTCGGCGGCCGTCGAGGTGGTGAAGGCGCTGGCGGGCGAGAAATGGCAGACGGAACTCGCCAGGACCATGAGCTATGTGCCGAACAAGGCATCGCTCGCCGGTGTCGTCCGCGGAGACGAGAGCACGGCCGCGATGGCCGAAGGGGCCGCGCGCGGCCGGGCCACTCCCAACTCCTCGCAGTGGGCGAGCGTCGAGGCGGACAACCCGATCAAGCCGTATATGACGGCCGTCCTGGAGGGCGGGGACCCGGAGGAGGCCGCGAAGGCAGCCTCCGAGCGCATCAGCGCCGAGCTGGCCTCCGGCTGACATACGCGGCGAGCGGGCCCTGTCCGCGCGCGGCTACGGCCCGGTCGCGGCGGCCGGCCGCTACGGCCCGCCCCCGCCATTCAGCCGTCTCACATCCACACTCCGCCGTGTGGTCATGTCAAATCCAGCCGCTCACGGAAGAAACAAGGTGCCGGGCCGACGCGTCAGCGCCGCGCCCCGGTCGCCCGGCTTTTCCACCGGCAAAGGAGTCTGCCATGTCCACCGTCGCGCCCGCCCCGCTGGCCGTCCCCGCCTCATCCGTCACGCCCGTCCCCATAACCGGCCGAGCCGACGCCGAGCCCCGCTATGTGGTCTCACTCGCCCGCGACCGGCAGGACGTACGGGCCGCGCAGCGGCTGCGTCATCTGGTCTTCGCCGGTGAGCTCGGTGCTCGGCTCGACGGACCCGAGCCCGGGTACGACATCGACGCCTTCGACGAGTACTGCGACCATCTGCTGGTCCGGGAGGAGAACACCGGCGAGGTGGTCGGGACATACCGGCTGCTGCCGCCCGACCGCGCCCGCGCCGCCGGACGGATCTACTCCGACAGCGAATTCGACCTGTCCAGGCTCGGCCCGATCCGCCACGACCTGGTCGAGGTCGGCCGCTCCTGCGTCCATCCTCTGCACCGCACCGGCGGTGTGATCGCCCTGATCTGGGCGGGACTCGCCCGCTATATGACCGTCAGCGGACACAACTGGCTCGCCGGCTGCTGCTCGATCCCGCTCGCCGACGGCGGCGCACTGGCGGCCTCGACCTGGACCACGGTGAAGAACAAGCACCTGGCGCCCGAGGAGTACTGGGTCACCCCGCACCGGCTCTGGACGCCGGACTCCAGCGCGGCCGCGGCCCCGTCCTCCGAGCTGCCGCCGCTGCTGCGCGGCTATCTGCGCCTCGGTGCCTGGGTGTGCGGCGCGCCCGCGCACGACCCGGAGTTCGGCGTGGCGGACCTGTATGTTCTGCTGTCCATGAATCGCGCCAACCCTCGTTACCTGCGCCACTTCCTCTCGCTCGTCCCAGCCGCGTGAGCGGCTGGCTGCCCACGGCGCCCTGCACACCGGACGGCTGTTCCACCCACCACGGAGCGCCCGCCGGTCCGCTCGTCGCGGTGGGCCGGCTGCTGGCGGGGATCACGCTCGTCGTGGCCGGAGTGTCGCTGACACCGCTCGTGGCCCTGCTGAGCGGTGCGACCCGGGACCGGCTGACCCGCCGCTGGGCGCGCACGGTGCTCCGGTGTTTCGGGCTGCGGGTGAGCATACGGTTCGCCGGAGAGCCCGAGCCCGGCCTCAGGACCGGCGTACTGGTTGTCGCCAACCACATCTCCTGGCTGGACATACCGCTGATCGCCGCCGTCTTCCCGGGACGGATGCTGGCCAAGAGCGAGATACGCCGCTGGCCCGTCATGGGAGCGATGGCCGCCCGTGGCGGCACGCTGTTCGTGGAGCGCGAGCGGCTGCGGGCCCTGCCGGGCACCGTACGGACCCTCGCCGCCGCGCTCTCCGCCGGATCCCGGGTGATCGTCTTTCCCGAGGCATGCACCTGGTGCGGACGGGACCACGGCCGGTTCACCTCGGCCGTCTTCCAGTCCGCGCTGGACGCGGGCACCGCCGTCCGGCCGGTACGCATCACCTACCGCGCGGCGGACGGCCGGCCCTCCGGCGCTCCCTCCTTCGTCGGAGACGACACACTGCCGGCCTCACTGTGGCGGGTCGTGGCGGCCGGCGGGCTCACGGCGGAGATCACGGTCCTGCCGCTGATCCCCGCCGGGCGCCACACCGACCGCCGCGCACTGGCCCATGCGGCCCGGACCGCCATGGTCCAGGGCGCGACAGCCGGCGCCGCCGCCGTCCGGAGCACCACGGCTCAGGACGCGGAGTGGCTCATGGCCGCTCAGACCGCCGTCGCGAGCGACAGCGCGAACCTGCCCGCCTCATCGGTCCACCAGTGTGTCAACTCCATCCCAGCACCGGCCAGCTCCGCCCGGACGCCGTCCTGACGGAACTTCGCAGACACCTCCGTACGTACCTCCTCACCGGCCTCGAAGTGCACCACGAGATCGAGTTCGCGGACCTTCACGGTGAGTGCTCGCCGCGCCCGCAACCGCATCTCGATCCACTCGTGCCCGGGATCCCAGAGCGCCACATGGTCGAAGTCGCCAGGATCGAAGTCGGCGCCCAGCTCCCGGTCGATGACCAGCAGGACGTTCTTGTTGAACGCGGCCGTCACACCGGCCGTGTCGTCATAGGCCCTGACCAGTACGGATTTGTCCTTCACCAGATCCGTACCGAGCAACAGCGCGTCGCCGGGCGCCAGTAGCGCCCGGACCGACGCCAGGAAGGCCGCACGCTCGGCGGGCAGCAGATTGCCGATCGTGCCGCCGAGGAACGCGACCAGCCGCGGCCCCGGGATCCCGGGCAGCACCAGGCCCTGGGTGAAGTCGGCGATCAGCGCGTGCACATGGAGTCCGGGCCGCTCGGCGAGCAGTGACTCGGCGGCTCCGGTCAGCGCGCTCTCGCTCACATCGACCGGCACATAGGTGTGCAGCGCCGTCAGCGCGTCCAGCAGATGGCGGGTCTTCTCGGAGGATCCGGACCCGAGCTCGATCAGGGTGCGCGCGCCGGTCGCCGCGGCGATCTCCGGCGCACGGGCGAGCAGGATCTCCCGCTCGGCACGGGTCGGGTAGTACTCGGGAAGCCGGGTGATCTCCTCGAACAGTTCGCTGCCGCGGGCGTCGTAGAACCACTTCGGCGGCAGTGTCTTGGGCGTACGGGTCAGTCCCTGGAGCACATCGGCGCGCAGAGCGGCGTCGGTGGCGTCCTCGGGCAGGGTGCGGGTCAACAGGAACGGGCTCACGCGGGTGGCTCCTTGAGAGGGGTGAGCGATACGTCGGTGCGGGTCGCGACCAGCAGGGTGCGGTCGGGAACCTCGCGCCAGTCCGGATCGTCGTCGTACGGTTCCGAGGCCACCACCGAGCGGTGGCCGGGTCCGGCCAGATACCACAGCGAGTCCCCCCAGGCAGTCGCCGCGATACGGTCGCCGTCGGTCAGCAGCAGATTGAGCCGGGACGCCGGCGCGGCCGTCGCGACATCGAGAACGGTGTCGGCCAGCGCCTGTCCCAGCTCGTCGCCGGCCCGCAGCCGGTGCAGCAGCAGGGCCCACACCACCGCGGAGTCGTTGCGGGCCGGCAGCGAGAGGAGCTCTTCCGCGGGCAGCGAGGCGGCCGGCGCCGCGAGACTCCCGGGCCAGCCGCCCACCGCGCCGTTGTGGCTGAACAGCCAGCGGCCGTCGGCGAAGGGCGCGGCGGCCGCCTCTCCGTCCGCGCCCGGCGCGGTCGCGTCCCGTACCGCGGCGAGCAGCGCGCCGGTACGGATCACCCGCGCCAGATCGGTGAAGCCGAGGTCGGCCCAGATCGGGCCGGCGCGCCGGTAGCGCGCGGGCGACGGATCGCCCTCCGCGTACCAGCCGACACCGAAACCGTCCGCGTTGACGGTCCCGTTCCGCTGGCGGCGCGGCTCCCAGGACTGCCGGTACAGCGCGTGAGCAGGCGCGACCAGCACCTCGCCGAGCGCCGACGGAGGCCCGAGGAAAGCGATATGACGGCACATCAGATATCCCTCGCGGTACGGAAACCGGAGAAGATCTGACGGCGCACCGGCAGGTCCCAGTTGCGGAACGTGCCGCGGCAGGCCACCGGGTCCACCGCGAACGATCCGCCGCGCAGCACCTTGTGTGCGCTGCCGAAGAACACCTCGGAGTACTCGCGGTACGGGAAGGACGCGAAGCCCGGATAGGGCAGGAAGTCACTCGACGTCCACTCCCAGACGTCACCGATCAACTGCCGTACACCGAGCGGTGAGGCGCCGCGCGGATAGCTTCCGGCAGGAGCGGGCTGGAGATGGCGCTGGCCCAGATTGGCCCGCTCCGGAGTGGGGTCGTCGTCGCCCCACGGATGGCGCAGCGACCGGCCGGAGACCGGATCGTGCCGGGCGGCCTTCTCCCACTCCTCCTCGCTGGGCAGCCGCCGCCCGGCCCAGCGGGCGTACGCGTCGGCCTCGTACCAGCTCACATGGAGCACCGGCTCGTCCGCCGGTACCGGCTCCACCGCTCCGAAGCGCCGGCGCAGCCACTGTCCGCCCTCGCGCCGCCAGAACAGTGGCGCGCCGATGCCGTGCTCGCGGATCTGGGCCCAGCCCTCCGGTGCCCACCAGCGTTCGTCGGTATAGCCGCCGTCCGCCATGAAGTGCTGATAGGCGCCGTTGGTCACCGGCACGGTGTCGATGAAGAAGGCGGGTACGAGCCGCTGGTGCGCGGGACGTTCGTTGTCCAGAGCCCAGGGCTCGGCCGAGGTGCCCATCGTGAACGGCCCGGCCGGCACGAGGACTTCGGCGGCCAGCCCGGCGGTGTCCCCGGCGGGCGGCGGCGGCGCGGTCAGCGCGGCGGGTCCTTGGCGGAGCTGGTGGGTGATGAGCATCGTCTCGTCGTGCTGCTGCTCATGCTGGGCGATCATGCCGAAGGCGAAGCCCGCGTCCAGCAGCGGACCGCCGTGCAGTGGGGTTCGTTCGATGACGTCCAGGACCCGGCCCCGTATGTCGGAGGCGTACGCACGTGCCTCGGCGGGCGGCAGCAGCGGCAGTGCGGGCCGCGCGGACCGGGGATGCTCGAAGGCGTCGTACACCGAGTCGATCTCGGGACGGATGGCGTCGCGGCCCGCGACGGTGCGCAGCAGCCACTGCTCTTCCTGATTGCCTATGTGTGCGAGATCCCAGACCAGTGGGGACATCAACGGCGAGTGCTGCGCGGTCAGATCGTGGTCGTCGACGCAGGAGGTCAGCAGCGCGGTACGGTCCCGCGCGGCCGTCAGCGCGTCGACCGCGCGCCGCCGGAGCTGTTCGGCCGTCATCTCGGCGGTCTTGACGGTCTCGGCGGTCTCGGTCATGTGCGGAGGTCCTTCCCGGTCACAGGCGTGCGCAGATCGTCGGCGGGACAGCGGCCCGGCAGGACATAGCGGTCGTTGAAGGCCGCGACCGCTTCCTGTACGGCCGTTGTGGCGCCCATGCGTGGAAGTGCTTCCATGGCGACGGCGAAGCACGCCGCCGCGGCGGCGTGCAGTTCCGGGTCGGCCAGCCCGTACCGTGCGGCGTTGACCCAGAGGAGGTTGCGCGGCGCCGGCCGTGAGCCCGCCGTCTCGGCGAGTGCCTTGACGGTGCGGTAGACGGTCTCGGAGGCCGCCGGATCGTCGAACAGTGCCGTGGTGACGGCGAGCGGCACCATCCATCCGTCGTCGCCGCGCTGGGCGTCGATCATCCGCAGTTCCAGATGGCCGCGCGGCCGAACGGGCGGAAAGAGTGTGGTGAGGTGGTATTCGAGATCAGCCAGCCGTGGCGGCCGCGGCAGCCCTGACCGGATCCAGTCCCGGAAGGTGAGTCCTTCCGGCACCGTCCACGGGCCCTCGGGCGCCCGGACGCACATGACCGGTGCGTCGAGGGCGTAGGCGGCCCAGGCGGCACGCGGCTCGCGCCGTCCGGACGGCGCCGAGGTGCGGGCCGGGTCCAACTGGGCCCACATCGCCTGCCGGGTGGAGCGCCAGCCGGTCTGTCTGCCTTCCCGCATCGGGGAGTTGGCGAACGCGGCGACCAGCACTGCGCCCAGCAGATGGGCGAGCTGCCAGCGCCTGCCGTAGCCGAGAGGGCCCGGCTCCTCGTGGCCCGCGTCCAGACAGACCTGGATGGAGGCGGTGGTCCGCATCATGGCGCGGCCCGCCGGACCGATCCGGTCGAGATACGCCTCCATGGCGTCATAGCGCGGCTCGCGCAGCATCCGGTCCGGTGAGTGCCAGGGGTCCTGTCCGAGACCGGCGAGAGCGAGTCCGGCCGTACGCAGTGCCGGACGTACGGTGTCGAGGTCCGTGGCGGTGGAGGTGATGCATTCCATCAGCGACGCGGCGGGCGCCGAGCTGAGCTCCAGCTGGCCGCCGGGTTCGAAGGTGAGCGCCGATTGAAGGCGCAGGGTCCGCAGGCCGTCGAACGCCTCTTTGAGACGGCCGGCCGGGACGGGACGTTCGGGGGAGTGCAGGTCGTGGACGAGCCATTCGAGTTCGACGCCCACGGTGCGGGGCGGGCCCGTCTTGAAACAGATACCGCGCAAAAGATCTTCGGCGTCGTTCTCGCCGAGGGCTGGTCCGTCGTCGTTGAAACTGTCAGTGGGCATGGCCGGATCCTCCTGTCGAAGACCGTGACCGACTCCGCTCCGAGGGTCGGAGTGGAGCGCTTCGTCCAACCTAACGGGACTCTCGCTGCTTCGCACAAGAGTGCCCTTGCGGTCAGTATTTCGTCAGAAAAGCGGTTGCCCCGGACGAGATCGTTCACGCAACATTCCCGTATGAGCGCGCGGCTGCGGGGCATCGCGAAGGAAACCGAGGAGATCGTCCGAACGGGGAATTACCGTGCGTCGGACGGCCGTGACGTGGCGATTCACGAGGCCCGCGACGCGGCGCTGGCGGGGACCGCGATGTACGGTCCCGGGCCGGTGCCGGTCACGCCGGACACGGACCGCACGACGCGCCGGACCGCCGTCGTCGAGGTCACCGGCGAGAGCAGTCTGGAGGCGGCCCGGCGGCTGACCGCGGCCGGGCCGGACAGCGTGGCCGTCCTCACCTTCGCCTCCGCGCGCAATCCCGGTGGCGGCTATCTCCATGGCGCCCAGGCCCAGGAGGAGGCGCTCTGCCGGGCCTCCGCGCTGTACGCCACCCTCCTGCGCGCGCCCGAGTTCTACGCTCACCACCGCGCGGACCCGAGTCCGTTCTACACCGACCGGGTGATTCACTCGCCCGGTGTGCCGGTCTTCCGCGACGACCGGGGCCGGCTGCTCGACACGCCGTTCGCTGTCGGTTTTCTCACCTCGCCCGCGCCGAACGCGGGAGTGATCGCGCAGCGCGCTCCGGAGGACGTCCCGCGGATTCCGGCCGCACTGGCCTCGCGTGCCGAGCGGGTGCTGGAGACGGCGGCGGAGCGCGGCTACCGCCGGCTGGTACTGGGCGCCTGGGGCTGCGGGGTCTTCCGCAATGACCCGGTGCGGGTCGCGGAGGCGTTCCGGACGCCGCTCACCGGCGAGGGCCGGTTCGCGCGCCACTTCGACGAGGTGGTCTTCGCGGTGCTGGACCGGACGGCCGGCGCGACGACGCTGGGAGCGTTCCGGCAGGTGTTCGCGGGACAGCTCCGGCCGTAGGCCCTGTCCGCCCGTCGTGAACCCCGGCGGCGCCGCGAAAGCTCCGGCCGGGGCTCACACCGGGGACGGCTCACTGCCAGCCGTAGCGCTCCCTCAGCCGGTTGACCACCAGATTGAACCGCCCGCGGTCCAGGGCACAGGCCTCGCGCCGCATTCCTTTCTCGTGAACCCGCAGCACCCGGTCGACGGCCACCCAGGACTCACGGCCGGCGCGGTCCCACGGGCCCACCCCGATCGGCACCCATTCCCGGTCGTGCGCATGGCGCTTGCTGGAGAGCTGTACGGCCAGCAGCGTGCCGGCCGCCTCACGGGCCACCACCAGCACGGGACGGTCCTTGCCGCGCCCGTCGTTCTCCTCATAGGGCACCCAGGTCCAGACGATCTCGCCGGGATCGGGATCGCCGTCGTGTTCCGGGGCGTACGAGGTACGGACCGGGCCCACCTCACGGGGCCTGGCCTCGGTCGTGGCGTTCGGGCCGCTGCGGCCGGGAAAGTCGAAGTCGCGCTCGGTGTCGCCGTTGCCGGCATCGATGAAGGACGTCATCCGCATGACGTTAGAACCCGTACGGGCGGGCCCGTGGAGCGGGTCGCCGTACCAGGCGCGGGCGTCCGCCGGTACGAGCGCGCGGCGAGGTGCGCCGCCGCCTCCGGCTGGTTAGCGTCGGCTCTATGACTACCGTTCCGCGGCGCTTCGAGATTCTGCTGGTGGCCGAGTTCACCGAGGACCATGAGGGCCCGCCCGCGCCGGAGAACGCCCTGCGGTCGGCCCTCGTCGAAGCCACCGGTGACACCGGATCGTCCGGCTACCCGCGCTACGCGGGCAACGGCGTGGAGGCGGACATCGATCCCGAAACCCGCACGGTGGAAGCGCTGCTGATCGACGGCGAGGAATTGGACTACGGCCTGTCGGTCCGCGTTGTCCCCGCCCCGCCGGCCTGACCCGGGGAGGAGCGCGTGGGTCCGCCGGCGGCCCGCGCCCACGGGTCCGCCTCGGTGACGGCGGCGGCCGGAGGTCCGTTGACATGGTCCGGCGCCGGGCAGAGACTCGGGCCCGGACGATGGTGAACCATCGTTCACCACGCGAACAACCACGTCGCCGCCGTGGCAGAGAAGCCGGAGACCCGATGAGCATTCGCGACGTCTACATCGTCGACGCCGTCCGCACCCCGGTCGGCAGATTCGGAGGCGCCCTGGCCTCCGTGCGGCCCGACAACCTCGCCGCCCATGTCGTACGGTCGCTGGTCGAACGCACTCCGGACCTCGACCCGGCCAGGATCGGCGATGTCGTCTTCGGTGACGCGAACGGCGCCGGTGAGGACAACCGGGACGTGGCGCGGATGGCGGTCCTGCTGGCCGGACTGCCCGTGTCCGTACCGGGTGTGACCGTCAACCGCCTCTGCGGCTCGGGTCTCGAAGCGGTCATCCAGGCCGCTCGCGCCGTCGCACTCGGCGATGCGTCGGTCGTCGTGGCGGGCGGTGTCGAATCGATGTCCCGGGCGCCGTGGGTCCTTCAGAAGCCGGGGCGGGCGTATCCGGCCGGACACGAGCAGCTCCACTCGACCACGCTGGGCTGGCGGATGACCAATCCGAGGATGCCCGCCGAATGGACCGTCCCGCTCGGTGAGGGTGCCGAACTGATCGCCGACAAGCACGCGATCACCCGTGAGCAGCAGGACGCGTTCGCCCTCGCCAGCCACCGCAAGGCCGCCGCCGCGTGGGCCGCCGGTCTGTACGACGCCGAGGTGGTCCAGTACGGCGATGTGGAGCTCGCACGCGACGAGTGCGTCCGCGACAGCACCTCGATGGAGGCCCTTTCCAAGCTGAAACCGGCGTTCCGCACCGACGGCACCGGGACGGTCACGGCCGGGAACGCCTCACCGCTCAACGACGGCGCCGCCGCACTGCTTCTCGTCGACGAGGACGGGCTGCGCGAGACCGGCCGCGAACCGCTCGCCCGGATCCGTACCTCCGCCGTCACCGGCGTCGAGCCGCAGCTCTTCGGCCTCGGCCCGGTCGACGCCGTACAACGGGCCCTCGCCAAGGCCGGACGTACCTTCGCCGACCTCACCACATTCGAGCTCAACGAGGCTTTCGCCGCGCAGTCGCTGGGCTGTCTCGCCGAATGGCCCGGTCTCGACCCGGCCGTCGTCAACCCGCGCGGCGGCGCCATCGCCATCGGCCATCCGCTCGGCGCCTCCGGTGCCCGCCTCGCCGGATCCGTCGCCCATCAGCTCGCCGCGGCGGGCTCCGGGACGGGCCTGGCCGCGCTCTGTATCGGTGTGGGACAGGGCCTCGCACTCGTCCTCGAACGCTGACAGCGGATGCGTACCGGCGTCGGCGTCATCGGCGCGGGCCCGGCCGGTCTGCTGCTCGCCCGATCGCTGTATCTGGCCGGCATCGGATGTGTGGTGCTGGAGAACCGCTCCCGCGGCCATGTCGAGTGCCGCCGGCGCGCCGGAATGCTGGAGCAGGGCACCGTCGACGCCTTGCGCGCCTGCGGGGCCGCCGGGCGCCTGGACGCCGAAGGCATGGAACACCGCGGGATCGAGCTGCGCTTCGAGCGTGCGGCACATCGCGTCGACTTCCCTTCGCTGACCGATGGCCGCACGGTGATGATCTACGCCCAGACCGAGATCGTGAAGGATCTGGTCGGACTCCAACTGGCCGACGGGCCACCGCTGTTGTTCGGCGCCGCGGCACTGTCCATCGAGGGCGCGCTGTCGGACCGGCCCGTTGTGCGGTTCCGTCACGCGGGTCGCGACCAGACACTGGAGTGTGACTACGTGGTGGGCTGCGACGGTTTCCACGGGATCGCGCGCGCCGCGGTTCCCGCTGCCGTCCGCCGGACGTACGAGCGGGACTATCCGTACTCCTGGCTCGGCATCCTCGCCGATGTCCCGCCGTCCTCCGAGGAACTGGTCTACGCGAGGGGCGCGTCCGGATTCGCGCTGCAGAGCATGCGTTCACCGTCGGTCTCACGGCTCTATCTCCAGGTCCCGAACGGAACCCTCGCCCCCGACTGGCCCGACGAGCGGATCTGGGACGAACTCGATGCCCGCCTGGCCGTCGACTCCACCGACTGGCGTCTGAAGCGCGGCCCGGTCACCGACAAATCGGTCACTCCCATGCGCTGTCGTGTGACCGAGCCGATGCGGTACGGCAGGCTGTTGCTGGCCGGCGACGCCGCGCACATCGTGCCGCCCACCGGTGCCAAGGGCCTCAATCTCGCCGTCGCCGACGTACATTTGCTCGCTCGGGCCTTCGCGGCGCTCTACCACACCGGCTCGACCGAACCGCTCGACGCCTACTCGGAGTTGGCGCTGCGGCGAGTGTGGCAGGCGGCCCGCTTCTCGGACGACCTGACAACGATGCTGCACATGCGACCGGGCGCGAGCCCGTTCCATGACCGGATGCAGCTCGCGCGGCTGCACCGGATCGCCGACTCACGCGAAGCCGCGGCCGAGTTCGCCGCGAACTACACGGGCTTGCCTCTGTGCTCCACCGGCTGAACCCGTGGATTCGGCTTCGCGGCCTCGGGCGGGCCGGCCCGGCGCCGGGCATGACCCGGCGCCCGTCGTTCATACATACAGCCATACAGCGAGAACCGTGCGGAATGTGTCCGGCCGGTCAGACGGCTCCGTCAGCTCCGCCGACGGAGCCGGCGCTCTTGGCCTTCGCCTCCGCCTCCTCGACCGACTTGCGGACCTCGTCCATGTCCAGGGCGCGCGCCTGGCCGATCACGTCCTCCAGCGCTGCCTCGGGCAGCGCGCCGGGCTGGGCGAACACCGCGACATTGTCCCGGACGATCATCAGCGTCGGGATCGAGCGGATGTCGAAGGCGGCGGCCAGTTCCTGCTGCGCCTCGGTGTCGACCTTGGCGAATACAAGATCCTCGTGACGCTCCGAGGCCTTCTCGTAGACCGGGGCGAACTGGCGGCAGGGGCCGCACCAGGAAGCCCAGAAATCGATCAGGATGAAGTCGTTCTCCGACACCGTCCGGTCGAAGTTTTCCTTGGTGAGTTCCATGGTGGTCATGACCCGATACCTCTTCCCATTCCGTGATGAGCCGACTGCGACAACCGCCGGTGTCCACTCGGTATTCCTCGCCCATTCCCGAAGATCGTCTGGCCATGCGACCCCTCCCGCACCAGACTGAGCCCATGACGGAAGCGATGGAATATGACGTGGTGGTGCTCGGCGCGGGACCGGTCGGAGAAAACGTGGCCGACCGCGCCAGAGCGGCCGGGCTGAGTGTGGCGGTCGTGGAGAGCGAGCTGGTCGGCGGCGAGTGCTCGTACTGGGCCTGTATGCCGAGCAAGGCGCTGCTGCGCCCGGCGATCGCCCGTGCCGAAGCCCGTCGCGTCCCGGGACTGAGCCAGTCCGTACAGGGGCCGCTCGACGCCTCGGCTGTGCTGGCCCACCGTGACGACATAGCGGCACATTGGAAGGACGACGGACAGGTCGCGTGGCTCGACAGCATCGGAGCGCGCGTCTACCGGGGGCAGGGACGGCTGGACGGGACGAAGAAGGTGACGGTCACGGGCCCGGAGGGCGACGAGCAGACACTGACCGCCCGCCACGCCGTCGCCGTATGTACGGGCAGCCGGGCCCTGCTGCCCGATCTGCCGGGACTCGCCGGTGCCAGGCCCTGGACGAGCCGTGAGGCGACCAGCTCCCACCATGTCCCGGGACGGCTCGTGGTCGTCGGCGGAGGAGTGGTGGGTGTGGAGATGGCCACCGCGTGGCGCGCGCTCGGGTCCGAGGTCACGCTGCTGGTCCGGGGCAGCGGTCCGCTGCCCCGGATGGAGCCGTTCGCCGGTGAGCTGGTCGTCGCGGCGCTGAAGGAAGCGGGTGCCACGGTCCGTACGGAGGTCTCCGTCGCCGCGGTCGAACGCGACGGCGGAACCGGCCCGGTGACCGTCGTGCTGGCGGGTGGTGAGCGGATCGAGGCCGACGAGGTGCTCTTCGCCACCGGTCGCGCCCCGCGCACGGACGACCTCGGCATGGAGTCGATCGGGCTGGAGCCCGGCTCCTGGCTCAAGGTCGACGACAGTTGCCGGGTCGAGGGCAGCTCCTGGCTCTACGGCGTCGGTGATGTCAACCGCCGCGCGCTGCTGACGCACCAGGGCAAGTACCAGGCACGTATCGCGGGCGCCGCCATTGTCGCCAGGGCCCAGGGAGTGCCCGTGCTGGAGAGCGACCCGTGGGGCGCGCACGCGGCCACCGCCGACCATGCCGCCGTCACGCAGGTCGTGTTCACCGATCCGGAGGTCGCCTCGGTCGGCCTCACTCTCGCCGAGGCCGAGGCGGCGGGCCACCGTGTCCGCGCGGTCGACTACGACACGGGCGCCGTCTCCGGCGCGAGCCTCTACGCCGACGGCTACACGGGCCGGGCTCGCATGATCGTCGACCTGGACCGCGAGATCCTCCGCGGTGTCACCTTCGTCGGCTCGGCCGCCGGGGAGATGCTCCACTCCGCGACGATCGCGGTGGTCGGCGAGGTACCGATCGACCGCCTGTGGCATGCCGTTCCGGCGTATCCCACGATCAGCGAGGTGTGGCTGCGGCTGCTGGAGACCTATCGCGGCTGAGGCCTGAGGCTGAGGCCTGAGGCCTGAGGCTGAGGCCTGACGTCCCGGGCGGGGCTCCGCCAGGGACGCGAGCGCCGTACATGGGCGGAGCTCCGCTGTGAGCGGCCTCTTGACGCCTGCATGCCACTGGGCCTCCCATGGAGGCCACGCCCGGGCAACGCACAGCGCGTGCGCTATCCTGTCGAGGTGGCGAACCCTTCCTTCCAGCGCGCGCGCTCCGCCGAGAACAAGCGTCAGAGGGCGAGCGCGCTGGTCGAGGCCGCGCGCTCGCTGGCGCTGGAGAGCGGCGTCGCATCGGTGACGCTGACCGCCGTCGCCGAGCGCGCGGGCGTGCACCACTCCGCCGTGCGGCGCTACTTCAGCTCGCACAAGGAGGTTCTCCTGCACCTGGCCGAGGAGGGCTGGACGCGCTGGGCGGACGCGGTGAGCGATGAACTGACGGGCCAGGCGCCGGCGACCCCCAGGGAGGTCGCCGAGGCACTGGCGAGAGGACTGGACGCGGATCCGCTCTTCTGTGACCTGCTCGCCAATGTCTTCTTGCACCTTGAGCACGACGTCGACGCCGAGCGCGTCGTCTCCTTCAAACGCGGCAGCCGCGTGGCCGTCGAATCCATGGCTGAGGCGATCGGGAACAGTGTGCCCGGGCTGGACGCTCGCGGCGCACTCGACATCGTGACCACCGCGTATGCCCTTGCGGCGACTCTCTGGCAGGTCGCGCACCCGCCGGAGGCGCTGGCGCGGGCCTACGCCGAAGACCGGACGATCGCGCCTCTGTGGGCCCTCGACTTCGTCCCCACACTGACCCGCCTGTTGACCGCGGCCTGTATCGGGATCTCGGCCGAGGTGGCAGAGTCCGCGGCCGGGAAGCGATAGGCCGGTCAGTCCCGCCTCCGGTGGGGCCGGTGGTCCCGGGCTGCCACACACCGCGATTGTCCGTCGCCGGCGGCCAACGGCGCAGGGCGGGAGGGAACGACGTGCGGTGTGTCGCTCTCCTCACGCGCCCGCGCCGTTCGGTCAGTGGCCGACAGTGACCACGATCTTGCCCAGGTGGGTGTTCGAGTCCATGTGCCGGTGCGCGTCCGGCAGCGCCTCCAGTCCGTCGAAGACGCGGTCCACCACCGGCTTGAAGGCCCCGGAGGCCAAACCCGTGTTGATGTAGTGGGCGGCGCGGCGGCGGCCGTCAGCGGTGCCGGTGATGTCGAAGTTGTTGTAACCCGTGACGGTCAACGGCCAGTTCACCGGAAGATGGGCGGGACGCTGGTCGAGCCAGCCGTAGATGATCACGGTGCCGGCGTGGGCCAGGGCTTCGCTCAGGCGTGGCAGGCCGGGGCCGCCGACGGCGTCGAAGATGAATTCGGCGCCTTGGCCGCCGGTGAAGGCGCGGACCTCCTTGACGGTGTCCTCCTCGTCGGTGACGACCACATGAGCGGCGCCCGCGTCGAGGAGTCGCTCCTTCTTGACGGCGGTGCGGGTGGTGACGACCGGAATGGCGCCGATACGGTTGGCGACCTCGATCGCGGCGAGGCCGACGCCGCTGGAGCCGCCGGTGATCAGGACGTGGTCACCGGGGCGCACCTTGCCGATCTCGATAAGAGCCCCGTACGCCGTGCAGTACGTGAGGAAGACGGCGGCACCCGTCACCGCGTCCACCGAGTCGGGCCGGTGGATCACGGAGGTGGCCGGCAGGATGACGCGGTCACCGTAGACGCCGTAGCGGCTCAGCTCGAAGTTGCCGACCGAGACGACCGGGTCGCCGAGGACGAAGCCGGTCACGTCGGTGCCGATCGCCTCCACCACACCTGCCGCTTCGTAGCCGTTGCGGGAGCCCGGGAGGGTCGGTTGGTAGAAGTATGTGCCCGCGCGGAAGAAGGTGTCAGCCTTGTTGAGGCCGAGGGCGTCGACGCGGACGCGGACCTCGTCCGGGCCCGGGGCGCCGAGCGGGATCTCCTCGACCTTGAGTACGTCGGGGCCGCCGAGTTCATGGAAGAGCACTGCCAGTGCGGTGGAGGAATTGGTCATGAGGTGACCGTACGAGGACTGCCGTGAGACTCTCCATGCTCCAAAATCTCCGCTTTTTGTCCCAGCGTCTTCACCTCCGGACGTACGGATAAGCTCCGCGCATGGACGTGCTCAGCGACGCCATCGCCGCGATGCGCACCGGGCTGCCACACTCCTCTCGCACCCATAAGTTCGCGCCCTGGGGGCTGCGGTTCGGCGCCTCCGACGGAGCGGGCTTCCATGTCGTGCTGCGGGGCTCCTGCTGGCTGATCCCACCGGAGTGTGATGAGCCCCTCGCGCTCTCACCCGGAGATGTGGTGTTCCTTGCGCACGGGCGCGGGCACGGCCTTGCCGACGATCCGGCGACACCTCTCGTCGACGTCATAGAGGCGCCCGGCGGGAGCTGGGTCCTCAGCGAGGACGTGCCGACCGGGTCCGGCCCGTCCACATTGATACTGTGCGGCGCCTACCGGCTGAGCCGGGCGCGGGCGCATCCACTGCTCACCGGGCTGCCCGACGTCGTCCATCTGCCGGCCCGGCTCGGCTCACACCCGGCGCTCCGCTCGGCCATCGAGCTGCTGGGCGGCGAGTTGGAGCGGCCCGGGCCCGGTTCGGACGCGGTCGTGCCCGCGCTGCTCGACACGCTGCTGCTCTACATCCTGCGCGCCTGGCTGGAGGAGCACGCCGGGCCCGGGACCACCGGCTGGGCGGCGGCACTCGGCGATCCCGCGATCGCCGCCGCGCTGTACGGCATTCACCGCGACCCGGCGCGCGCATGGACGGTCGAGGAACTCGGTGCGCGTGGCGGGCTGTCGCGGGCGGCCTTCGCGCGACGGTTCACCACCGTGGTGGGGCAGCCTCCGCTGGCGTATCTCACCTGGTGGCGGATGACCACAGCGGGACGGCTGCTGAGCACGGATGACGCTCCGCTGCGCACGGTGGCCCAACGCACCGGGTACTCATCCGAGTTCGCCTTCGCCAAGGCGTTCAAGAGGGAGTACGGAGTCTCTCCGGGCCGGTACCGCAAGGAACGTGCGGCGGCCCGTGGCGGGGAGCACTGACTTCGCCGCCTGGAGCATTCGCGGTGGCGCGGCCGGCTCCGCCCCGGCTCCCGCGCACCGCTCCTGGATAGCGCACGTGCTGTGCGTTGCGTGCCCGGCGGGAGTGCCGTAGCTTATTTAACACACGGAATGTGCGTTAAGCGTGGCCGACTCCAGTGTGTCCGCTCACCAGGCACCGCCCGACAAGACAGGAGCCTCTCGATGGCAGCCAAGACATGGTTCATCACAGGAACCTCGACCGGCTTCGGCCGTGCCCTCACCGAGGCGCTACTCGCGCGCGGCGACCGCGTCGCCGCCACTCTGCGGCGTCCCGCCGCGCTGGACGACCTGGCGGCCGAGTACGGCAGCCTGCTGTGGCGCGCCGAACTCGACGTCAGCAGGCCCGCCGAGGTGCGCCGAAGCGTGGACGACGCCTTCGCCGCGCTGGGGCGCATCGACGTCGTCGTCTCCAACGCCGGATACTCACTCGTCGGCGCCGTCGAGGAAGCGACCGACGAGCAGGTCGCACGCCAGCTCGACACCAATGTGCTCGGCTCGATGACCCTGGCCCGAGCGGCGCTTCCGCACCTTCGCCGTCAGGGCGGTGGCCACCTGATTCAGTTCTCCAGCGTCGGAGGTCAGGCGGCCTTCCCGTTCGTGGGCGTCTACAACGCGACCAAGTGGGCCATGGAAGGGTTCTACGAGGCGCTCGCTCAGGAAGTCGCCGGGCTGGGCATCGCCACCACGCTGGTCGAGCCGGGAGGATTCCGCACCGACGCCAACACCCGCAGCGTGGACGTCTCGCCCGCGCTGCCGGTCTACGCGGAACTGCGCGAACAGGTGTTGCGCGACTTCGCCGAGCCCATCGGCGATCCGGCCGGACTGGCCACCGCGGTCATCTCCGCCGCCGACGCGGCCAAGCCTCCTCGCAGGCTGCTACTGGGCAGCGACGCTTACGAGGCCGTGCATGCCTCCCTCACCGCCCGACTGCACGAAGTGGAGGCCCAGAAAGACAGCGCGGCCATCACCGACCACACCTGAGCGGCCCACCGCCGCGCGACCGCCGATCATCGCGAACCACCGGAGAACGCCGACTGTTCCGCGCCACACGGCAGGACGTTCCGCGCCACACGGCAGGACGTTCCCTGCCACACGGCACGACGTTCCGCGCCACACGGCAGGACGCGAGGCGCCTTTCCCGATGTCCCCGGGCCGCCGCCGGGGACAGGTGCCGGAGAGCGGCGCCCGGGCCGGGTCATCTGCCGGGCACGCCACTGCCCTTGATCGCGTCCCTGGTCCGGTCGACCAGCGAGGCGAAGGGGCCGACGGTCCACTGAGCCATCGGTGAACCGGCGACGGCCGGGTGCGGGCGGGTGGGCGCGATCTTCTCGGCCGCCCGAAGCCGTGCGCCCATTTCCCTGAGCTGCGCCTCCGAGCGCGCGGCGCGCACAGCGGGGAACTCCTCCCGCTCCTCGTGTTCGGCGTGGTCGGACACGGCCCGTTCCAATTCCGCGAACCGGGCGTTGAACTCCGGACTGCCGACGTCCATCTTCTCCAGCGCGGCGAGTGCCTTGCTCGCCTCCTTCTCCTCCCGGTTGCGTGCGTCGGCCTCCTCCTTGCCCGCGGTGTCCTTCGCGACCGGGCGCATGATCATCTCCTCGGCCGTCTCGTGCACGGTGAGCAGTGCCCGCAGCTCGTCGAACGCCTGCTGCTTGGTCTCACCGCGCGCGTTCCTCACCTCCGCGAAGAGGTCCCGGATGCGGGCGTGCTGGCGCAGCAGGATGGCCACCACGTCGTCCTCGGGCAGTGCTGCCGCCTGGGCGCGTTCCGCGTCTGCCTCATTCATCTTCGTTCCTTTCCGCCGACCGTTCGCATCGAATACGAGTCACCAGAGGGCCGCGTCGATAAACCAGCCGGCCGGTTCCTTCGTCCGGGTGGACGCGCCCGCCGGACTCCGGGCCCGGCGGTGGTGACCCACCGGGCTCCCGGCGGAACGACCGGATATCGTTTTCGATCGGCTGGAGAGTCACCCGCACGGCGTGATGGCCGCGTTCGAACGGCGAAGGAGTGGACGATGACCCGTGTGCCCCGGCAGGACTGGATCCGGCGGTTCGCGCCGCGTCCCCGGGCGCGGTTGCGGCTGGTGTGTTTTGCTCACGCGGGCGGAGCCGCCAGCGCCTTTCACGGCTGGGCGGAGCTGCTGCCGGAATGGATTGAGCTGGTCACCGTCCAGTATCCGGGCCGGCAGGACCGTTACGGCGAGCCGATCCCGGCGGGAATTCCCGAGCTCGCCGAGGAGATCCTGCGCGGCGCCGAGGACATCGCCGGTTTCGACCGGCCCACCGCCTTCTTCGGACACAGCATGGGCGCGCTGGTGGCCTTCGAAGTCGCCCGCCGGCTTCAGTGGCGTTCCTCCTCGCCGCCGGCCGCGCTCTTCGTGTCCGCGTGCAAGGCGCCGGCGGCACGCACTCCCAGGGGCCTCACGTTCGAGGAGAACGAGATCCGGGACTACCTCGGATATCTCGGTGGCTCGGGCGCGGCACTGCTGGAGAACGAAGAGCTCTGGGAGTTCGCGTTTCCGGTGATCTGCGGCGACCTGCGGATGACAGAGGCGTACCGCTACGCCCCGGGCGCTCCGCTGACCTGTCCCGTTGTCAGCATCGCGGGCGACCGGGATCCCGCGGTCACGCCCGATGACGCGGCCCTGTGGAAGGACTACACCACGGGAGAAGCGGACGCGCGTGTTCTGCGCGGCGGACACTTCTACTTCGAGGAATCGCTGCCCGGCCTCATCGCGATCCTGACCGAGAGGCTGACTCGACTCGTCCGGCACTGAGATGTTCGTGGGAAGCGCTCCGACGCTCCTTCCCAAACACACCCCATCCGATGGGCGTCCGCGTACCCTACGTTGACTTTCCAATCGAGGAGTGGGCATGGCTGGACAGTTCGAGGCGACCACGGAGATCAACCGGCCCATCGAGGAGGTCTTCGCCTTCCTCGCCGACGGAAGGAACGATCCGAAGTTCAGCCCCCGGGTGCAGGAGATCGCGAAGACGCCGGACGGCGCCACCACGGTCGGCACCGTCTTCCGCAGCACCGTCAAGGACGCCGGGATGAAGACCGGGCGGGAGTTCCGTATCACCGAAATCGAAGCGCCTCGCAAGGTGCGCTGGACCGAGGTCTCCAAGAACCTCATCACCGCGACCGAGGGCGGCTACGACCTGGAATCCATCGCCGACGGAAGAACCCGGGTGCGGATCTACAACGTCCTTGAGGGGCACGGCCTCGGCAAACTCCTCGTCGGTGTCGCCCTGAGCGCCTCCCGCAAGGACGCGCCCGCCTTCGGCGATCGCATCAAGAGGGCCGTCGAAGCGTCCTGAGTCCGGCGCCGGGACCGATCCCGGCGCCGCCGCTTCTCCGGCCGCCGGTCAGTTTCTCGTGCCGAGCCTGCCGCGGTTGTGCAGGACGTAGAGGAATGCCAGAGACGGAACGATGAGGAGTACGGCGGCGCCGGCGACGCCCGCGAGCACCCACAACGTGGGTGTGGGCGAGGCCGCTTCGGCGAGGCTGAGATGAGTGCCGAGCAGATACGGATACTGGGCGACTCCCCATCCGCAGACGACGGCGGCCACGGCCAGCGCCGCCAGCATGCGCAGCGCGCCGGCTCTTCTGGTCCTCAGCAGGAAGAGACTGGCCAGGCCGCTCAGCGCGGAGATGATCAGTAGTGGCAGTCCACGGTGACTCAACTCGTGGAACAGGCGCGGCGAGTCCGCCTGGAGCACGAAGATCCCGGCCAGACTGACCAGACCCGTGACGGCTCCGGCGAGCAGCGCGCGCCGGGTGAACCACGCTTCGAGATCGGGGCTCTGGCTCTGCCGCGCGGCGGCGGTCAGAAACACCGCGGCCAGATAGGAGCAGACCAGAACCGCCAGCACTCCTCCGAGCACGGACGTCGGGTTGAGCCAGCTCCCGAGAGGATCGCCCTTCCCGCCGGCCGGTACCCGCCCGGAAGCGATCGCACCGGCCAGACTTCCGAAGCAGTACGGGGTGACCACCGAGGACAGCGCGAACACCGCTCCGTAGACCCGCTGCTCCGGCGTACGCAACGACGCCTTGCGGAACGCGAAGCCCGCTCCGCGCAGCACGATGCCCAGCGCGGCCAGGCCCAGCGGAATGTACAGCGTCGTGGTGATGGCCGCGAACGCGGTGGGAAAACCGCTCCACAGCACGACGAGGCAGTAGATCAGCCAGGTGTGGTTGGACTCCCAGACCGGACCGACCGTCAGATCGATCAGACGGCGGGGCCTGCTGCCGCGCGCCGCTCCGCCGCCGGTCAAGTCCCAGAAACCGGCACCGAAGTCGGCCCCGCCGAAGAGCGCGTAGGCGATGACGCCGACGAACAGAATGACCGCGATGGCATCGCTCATGTCTGGCGGTCCTCTCCCGTGTGTGCGCCGGTGAGAGGCTGGTCGGGACCGTACGGGACATGGACCGCGTCGTCGCCTCCGTCTCTCCAGCGCCGTGTCAGAGACCGCAGGACGAGTACGGCGCCGGTGCCCACCGCGAGATAGATGGCCAGGGCGGCGGCGAAGAACGGCCAGAGATTGCCCTGCGTCGCCACGGCGTCCTTGGTCAGCAGCAGGCCCACAACGGTCCAGGGCTGCCGTCCGACTTCGGTGACCACCCAGCCGCTCTCCAGTGACACCACCGCGACGACTCCGCTCAGGGCGACACACCAGAGGAACACGCGATTGGTGGGCACCTCCCGCCGGCGCCACCACAGCCAGGCGAACCAGAGGGAGAGCGCGAACAGCGCGAACGCCGTCCCGATCATGATGTCGAAGGCCAGATGCACGATGCTCACCGCCGCGTCCTCGGGCCGCACCGCGGGCGGGATCGCGTCGAGCCCGCGGATCTCGGTGGACGGTCTGAAGTCCGCCAGCAGCGAGGCCAGGTCCGGGATCTGGAGGCCGTAGCGGACCTCGCCGTCGATCAGCACACCGGCGAGCGTCTCCGGGACATGGTTCCCGGTGGTGGGCAGCAGTTCGATGGCGGCGAACTTCGCGGGCTCGCTGTTGAACACCTGGCGGGCGACGATGTCGCCGACGAAGATCTGTACGGGCATGGCGACGGCGGCCACGACGAAACCGGTGAGGAATCCGAGCCGGTGATAGCTGTCGCGGCGGCCCCGCAGCATTCCCACGGCGTAGACACCGGCCACCGTGAAGCCGGCGACGATGTACGCGGCCAGCAGCATATGGATGCTCTCGAACCAGAAGGCGCCGTTGAAGAACACCTCCGCCGGACGGACCTCCACCACGCGGCCGTCACGCATCGTGATTCCGCCCGGCTGGTTCATCCAGCTATTGGCCGCCACGACCGCGCAGGTGCCACCGATGCTCGCCAGGACGACGGGCACGCCCGTCCAGAAGTGCACCCAGGGAGGAAGCCGCTTCCAGCCGTAGATGTAGATCGAGACGAAGATCGCTTCCAGGAAGAAGAAGATGCCTTCGATCGCGAACGGGAAGCCGAAGGCGGCGCCGTAGCGGCCCATCAGCCGGGGCCAGAGGATTCCGAGTTCGAAGCTCAGTACGGTGCCGGTCACCGCTCCGACGGCGAACAGTACGGCCGCCACCTTCGACCAGCGCTGTGCGAGAAGCAGGGCCTGTACGTCACCGTGACGCAGACCGCGGTAGTTGGCGATGAGCATAAGAGCCGTGAGAGCCACACCGAACGGGACGAGGATGATGTGGAATCCCAGCGTGAAGGCCATCTGCTCGCGGGCGGGCAGCAACTGCGGCGGATCGTCTGCCGAAGCCAGAGCCTGAAGCAGGATCCCGGCAGCATCAGGTGAGTACGGCATTTCCGCATCTTTCATGTGCCTGCCGGGTCGGCGCCGCCGGTGACACGGACCGGCCGGTGACACCACCCGTTCGGACGCCCGGGAGCACGGTGGAGACCACTGATGGGTGTCAGCGGACCGGGTCGACCGGATTCCGGCGAGGGACCAGCAGCGGGTCCTCCGCGGTGAACGGCAGATCGGCCATGTCGTCCGGCGTGGTACCGAACGCGGCCGCGAGGACCTCCTTGCTGAATCCGCCGACGGACGCCTTGTAGCCGATGTCGCCGGGAGTGCTCTGATCGAAGAAGATCAGGAAGTGCAGTTCTCCTTCACCGATGTCCTCGATGTGATGCGGATAGGCCCTCGGGATGAAGTAGACATCGCCCGGGCTCAGCAGATAGGTGTCGACCTCTCCTCCCGGGCTGAGAAGCGTCATGCGTCCCCGGCCCTCGTGCACGTATCCCATCTCCGCGGTGACGGGATGCCAGTGCGGTTCGCGCATGCCTTCGTCGGTGATCCGCAGGGAGTACATGGAGATGTTCTCCAGGACCGGCCAGTACTGCGTCCTCGCGGTTCTCGCGGAACCCGCCGCGGAGGCCACCGGCGCCGGCATCGCGTCGACGTCGAACTTGTACGGATCCTTCCTGCGCGCGTCGAGCGGGATCTCCGCCGGAGCTTGCCGGGTGCCTATGTTCGTGTCGGCCGGTCCGCGCCGCAGACCGCTGAACGCCGACGCGGGCAGATCGTAGGTGTTGCCGAGCACCGCGTCGGTCATCGCTCCGAAGGCGCCGGATATACCGAAGTCCTCCGGGCGCTCGTGACTGAATCCGATGATGAACTCGGCCTCCTCGCGGCCGGTGTTCTCGATGTGGTGCAGAGCGCCCGACGGAACGAAGAACATCTGGCCCGCCGCGATGGTGAAGCTGTGGTGTTCGTTTCCGTTGCCGAACATCGAGACCAGCGCCTCGCCCCGTACGCAGTAACTGAGCTCGTTCGCGTTGGCGTGCCAGTGCGGTTCGCGCACCGCCAGCGGCGCCAGCACAAGGCGGCGGATGGAGAGACGGTTGAGGGCCGTGAAGTTCGCCTGCGTCAACTCGCTTATGGTGCCTGCCGCGGTGCTCGTGGTGTACGGCTGCGCGGTCAGGGACCGTACGTGCGGGGACTGGGCCATGGCGGTGCTCCTGCTCGCTGAGGTGGTGGACGACGCGCTCGTGGCGGGCGTGTCGAAGAGGGCCGCTGCCGGCCGGTGACACGTGGTGCGGGATGGGAACGCGGCCGCTCAGAGAAGCATCAGCAGAGTGCCGCACGCCAGGAAGGTGACCGCGACGCCGATGGACGAGGCGGCGAGAGTGGTGGACCGCCGGTTCGCCAGTGGCCCCATCAGTGTCCGGTCCCGGCTGAACAGCACCAGCAGCAGCACCGCGACCGGGACGCCGAGCGACACAAGGACCTGACTGGCTATCAGCAGCGCCGTCATCGGCACTCCTGTCAGCATCAGCGCCACCGCCGGGACCAGAGTGACCGTCCGGCGCAGCGCGGGCGAGACGCGCCGGGTCAGCAGGCCCGCCACGATCACGTCGCCGGCGAGCGCGCCGGTACCGCAGGACGAGACACCCGAGGCCAGCAGCGCGATGGCGAAGACCAGTGCGGCGGCGCCGCCCACCTGCGCGGTCAGCTCGGCGTGGGCACCGTACAGATCTCCCTGCCAGGCACCGCCGGCCACGGCCAGTCCCGCGCCGAGTACGACCATCGAGGCGCTCACCAAGGTCGCCGTCCCCAGCCCCAGCAGGCAGTCGACGCGCAGTCCTCGCCGGACACCGCTCGGGTCGCTGCGCGCGGCGTGCGCGTCCCGGCCCGACTGCACCATGGCGGAGTGGAGATAGAGCGCGTGCGGCATGACCGTCGCGCCGATCATCGCGAGGACGAGCGGGAAGGTCTCGCCGTCCAGCCGGCCCGGTATCAGACCGGCCGTCAGCCCGGCCGGAGACTGGTGGCCGACGGCCAGGATGTCGAAGAGGAAGCCACCGCCGACCAGGATCAGGGCGGCTGCCGCGCCCAGTTCGAAGCTACGAGAGCGACCGCGGCGCCGCAGCGTCACCACCGCCAGCGAAGCCGCGGCGGCCAGCAGTACGGCGAGCCAGGCCGGCGTGGAGAACAGCAGGGACATACCGATCGCCGCGCCGACGAATTCGGCGATCTCGGTGGCTATTATCACCAGTTCCGCCTGGCACCACAGGAGGCGCCGCGCGGTTGAGCCGAAGCGTTCACGGCACAGCAGCGGAAGGCTTTTACCGGTGGCCAGTCCGATTTTCGCGGACAGATACTGCAACAGCATCGCGCAGGCGCTCGCCGACACAATGACCCACAGCAGCCGATATCCGGTGGTGGCGCCCGCGGTGAGATTCACCGCGACATTACCGGGATCCACATAGGCGATGGCGGCGACGAAGGCAGGACCGATGAGAGTGACGACCCGCGGCTTCGCCGGGCGCCGGGAGGCGGTGGGTGCGACAGCCGTGTCAAGGATTTCGGAGACCGGTGGGTCCGGTATTCCTGGACTGCGGATTTCGATCCGCTCGTCCGTTGATTCATTCGTGTACGGATGAGACCGTCCCGGAATTCGGGACGGGAGACCCACGGGTATCAAGGCACGCTCCTTATTCTGCGGGACAGTCCCAAGGGCTGTCCCGTAATGCCTGGTGGATCAGCGCGCGGCGTCGGATGCGGTGCGTCGCAAGGCGGAGAAGCGCCCGCATACTGAATGCATTCGGGCCATTCGGGCGTTCCGGCAACGCGGCGAGACGCCGTAGCTGTCGTCGCGCGCCTGCCGGGGATTCGGGGACAGTCCTCAACATATGAATGTCTCCTGAGAGGCGCCAACGCTGCTGGCATTCGGGTCAGGCCGGCGCGCGGCGGCGCGTACGCCGGCGCCCGGCGATCGGGTCTCGATAATTAATTAGGGATTGGAGCCGTGTATGGCAGCGGAGCCCGGTTCGGCCGGCCGCGCGACGACAACGACCGGCTGGCTGAGTCGTCAGAAGGGTTCCGTGCCGTCGGCGACGGTGGTGGCGCTCACGCTTGTGACCGGTGCCGTCGACGCGATCAGTTTTATGGTTCTCGGCGGCGTCTTCACCAGTGTGATGACGGCGAACCTCGCCCTGCTCGGCCTGGCGGTGGGGTCCGACGACCTGACGCTCGCCGGGCACGTCGTGGTGGCGCTCGCCGGATACGTCTGCGGCATCCTGGGCGGCGCCTGGTGCGGCATCCGGCCCGCACGGGAGAAGCCGTTCCGCTGGGACGGTGCCAGAACGGCGCTGGCCGGAGAGCTTCTGCTCGTCTGTGGATTCCTCGGCGGCTGGATCGCGGTCGGCGGCACTCCCGGTATGGCGGCGCAGCTCGGCCTGCTGGCCACGGCGTCCCTGGCCATGGGCTGTCAGAGCGGGCTGATCCGCGTCGCGGGAGCGCGCGATGTCTCCACCACGTACCTCACGGGCACGCTCACCGGGATTCTGGCCGAGCTTGTCACGACGGGGAGGCTGCAGCGGTCGAACATCGTGCTCATCGGTGTGCTGCCGGTGGGCGCGGCCCTGAGCGGAGCCCTGGTGACCTGGGCACGTCCCTTCGCACCTGTCCTGCCCGCCGCTCTGCTGGCGGCCACCTTGGCGCTCTCCTTCGCTCCGGCGAACGGGAGAGGACCAACGGCCCCATGAAGACGCGAACGCCTTACCTTCCGGCCGCCCGGCAGAAGAATCGCCTCGTGCCCGCGCTTCTCCGCGGCCGGTCCAGACCGTCCAGGACAGTTACGGTCATGACGGCATAGGCGAGATGAGGCACGACATCGGCCACCCAGTCCTTCGCGGCCCAGGTACGCGGGTCGGTGACGCCGAGTACGGTCATCGGCCCGTTGGTGCCGATCAGCGCTCCGATGGTGGCCACGACACCGTCCGCGAGGAACCCGGGCCGCCATCCCGCGCTCCGTGCGACGCCCATGAGCGCTCCCATGGTCACGCCCGCGGCGAGACCGGTCAGCGGACCGAGACCGGCGATCCGGTTCTGCCGCTTTTCACCGGAACCGGGCACGAGAATCCGGGACTTCTCCGACAGCCGCTCCACCGTGACCTCGGGAGTGGTGCTCGCGGGCCTGCCGCGCAGAGCCATGTCGAGATAACTGGTCATATCGAGAGCGGTTGTTCCCGCCATACCCGCCGCGGCCCCTCGCAGGGCGCCCGCCAGCAGCCCGCCCGCTCCGTATGCTCCACGGCGCGTGGCCTTTCGACACTGTGCGCGCAACACGTCAGTAGCCTCCCGGAACGGGTGGATCCGTTGTGGCGGACATCCGTCGAGCGAGCCGTCCGGATAAAAGTGAACACCGCCCGGCCGGTCGCCGCCACCGGTGAGTCCGGGCCGCCGCTGGACGTTATGAGGCGTTCGGCGCGGGCTCCCTCGGATTCGCGGCGGGGCCGTTCCGGATGGGCAGCACAGGACAGTGCCTGGCCGAGCCACTAGGCTTTTACGCGCTGGGAGGCGACACGTCGTTACGTCTGAAGGTGAGACCGTGAGCGCTCCAGACCACACACCGTCCGGCGCCCCGCATCAGCCGGACTCCCATTCCGCCGGACCGGATCCGGCCCGGCGCGTGAAGCCCGCCCGAGGACACAGGCCGGACGCGCGCAGGAAACCGCGCCGCCATGACTACGACCATCCGGCCGCCGGCTGGGGCGCGGCCGGGAGTGTGACACGCGTACTGGCACGTGAAGGCGCACTGCTGGACGGGCCTCGCGCCATATTCAAGATGAATCACGAGGGCGAGGGTTTCGACTGCCCGGGATGCGCGTGGCCCGACGACATCAAAGGACTGAAACTCGACATCTGCGAGAACGGCATCAAACACGTCACCTGGGAGATGACCCGGAAACGTGTGGGCGCGGAGTTCTTCGCGGCTCACACCGTGTCCGAACTCGCCGGCTGGAGCGATTTCGACCTGGAGGACCAGGGCCGGCTGACCGGGCCCATGACGTACGACCCGGACAGCGACCGCTATGTGCCGATCACCTGGCAGGCGGCGTTCGACATGATCGGTGGCACGCTGCGCGGACTCGACAGCCCTCATCAGGCCGCCTTCTACACCTCGGGCCGGCTCGGCAACGAGGCGACGTTCCTCTATCAGCTCATGGCCCGGGAGTTCGGTACGAACAATCTGCCCGACTGCTCCAACATGTGCCACGAGGCGTCGGGCCGGGCACTGTACGCCTCGCTCGGAACGGGCAAGGGCACCGCGGACCTCGCGGACTGGGAGGCCACGGACGCCCTGTTCATCATGGGCGTCAACGCCGCGTCCAACGCTCCGCGCATGCTCACCGCGCTGGCCGAGGCGTACCGGCGCGGTACCCGGATCGTGCACATCAATCCGCTGATCGAAGCGGCGGCCACCCGCACCATCGTGCCGCACGAGCTGACCCGGATGGCGACATTCCACTCCACTCCGACCAGCACCTTGAACCTCCAGGTCCGCGGCGGCGGTGACATGGCCCTGATGAGAGGCATCGCCAAGGCGGTCCTCGAAGAGGCGCGCGGCGATCCCAAGGCCCTCGACCGGAGGTTCATCGAGCGCTACACCCATGGCTTCGACGCCTACCGGGAGCTGTGCGAGGCGACGCCGTGGGAGGAGCTGGAGCGCCAGTCCGGACTCCGGCGAGCCGACATCCTCGCCGCCGCCAAGGTCTACTCGGAGTCGGCCCGCACCCTGATGAGCTGGTGTCTTGGAGTGTCCCAGCACGAACACGGTGTCGACACGGTCCGCGAGATCGTCAACGTCCTTCTGCTGCGCGGCAATCTGGGACGCGAGGGAGCCGGCCCGTCTCCGGTGCGAGGCCACAGCAATGTGCAGGGAAACCGTACCTGCGGGATCAACCACCGACCGGAGGGACCGTTCCTCGACCGGCTCGCCCAGGTGTGCGGCATCGAGCCGCCGCGCGAGGACGGACTGGACACGGTGGGCACCGTGGCGGCCATGCACGAGGGCCGGGTGAAGGTGTTCGTCGGCATGGGCGGGAATTTCGCCCTCGCCGCTCCCGACACGGCCTACACTCAGGAGGGCCTGCGCCGTTGTGCGCTGACGGTGCACGTGAGCACAAAACTCAACCGCAGCCATGTCGTCCACGGCGAGCGCGCGCTCATCCTGCCCTGTCTCGGACGCACCGAGAAGGACCACCAGCGCGCGGGCGTCCAGGCCACCTCCGTCGAGGACTCGATGAGCATGGTGCATCTGTCCATCGGCATGAAGCGTCCGGCCTCGCCGCACCTGCTCTCGGAGCCCGCCATCATCGCCGGTATGGCGCGCGCCACTCTCCCGGACAGTCCGACTCCCTGGGACGACTACACCGGTGACTACGACCGTATCCGCGACACGATGGCCGAGGTCCTGGACGGATTCGAGGACTTCAACCGTCGCGTGAGGCTGCCGCTGGGCTTCCGTATCCGTCAGCCTGCCAGGGAGCTGGTGTTCCTCACTCCGTCCGGCCGGGCCGAGTTCTCCACCGCTCCACTGCCGGACGTCATTCCGCCCGAGGGGACGCTGCTGCTCCAGACCATGCGGTCACACGACCAGTGGAACACCACCATCTACTCCGACAGCGACCGTTACCGGGGCATCGAGAACCTGCGCACGCTGGTGTTCATGAACGCCGACGATATGCGCGCCCGCCATATCGTGTCCGGTGGACTGGTGGATGTCGTCAGTGTCGCCAAGGACGGCAGCAGCCGTGCTCTGCGCGAGTACCGGGCCGTTCCCTATGACATCCCGGCCGGCTGCGCCGCCGGATACATGCCGGAGATGAACGCGCTCATCGGAGCGGCCGACTACAGCCAGGAGAGCGCTCAGCCACTGATGAAGAGCCTCAAGGTGCGGATCACACCTCACACAGAGACAACGACGGCGCGATAGCCCGCCGCTCACCTGGCGGGGAGCTGGATGAGCAGGAGCGCGGCGTCGTCGTCGAGCCGGCCGGCGTTGTGATCGAGCAGCTTTTCCAGCAGTGCGTCCAGCATTTCGGTGGAGTCGGCCGAGAGATGCTGCCGCAGCCGCTCCTCAAGTGGGAAGAACGCGCCGTTGTGGTCGCGGGCCTCCGACACACCGTCCGTGTACAGGAGAAGCTGGTCGCCCTCCGTGAAGGGGAGGGTCGTCAGACAGGGCTTGGCGTCGCTGAGTTCGAGCAGCCCCAGCGGCGGCACCGGCGGTTCCGCGTCGATGGCGGTGACGGTTCCCTGGTGGACGAGAAGCGGCGGCACATGGCCGCAGTTGGCGACCTGAAGCCTGCACGGAGAAGGAAAACCAACGATGACGGAGGTCACGAAATCGTCGCCGGCGAGATTGCGGCGAAGGCTTCGCTCGATCCGGTCCACGACATGGAGAAGATTCGGTTCGTTGTGCGCGGCCTCGCGGAAGATGCCCAGGACGAGCGCGGCGGTGCTGACCGCCGGCAGACCTTTGCCCCGTACGTCGGCCATGATGGCGCGTGGCCCGAACGGGGTCAGGACCACTCCGTACAGGTCTCCTCCGATGCTGGCCTCGGCGGCCGCCGCGCTGTACCGCACGGCGATGCGCAGTGGTCCCACCCGCTCCGGCACCGGCGCGAGGATGGCTTGCTGCGCCGCCTCGGCCACGGACCGGACCGCGACCAGCTCGCGTTCCCGGCGCTGCCGCAGCGCGCTCAGCAGTGCGCTGGCCGTGGTGACCACGGCCAGCGCCACCAGTCCGACGGACTGGTCCTCCATGGACGGTGATCCGGGGCGCAGTCCGAGCATCACGGCGATGACGAACGAGGCGGCGCCGAACGCGACCACACCGTACGGCCCGTAACGCGCGGCGGCCAGCGCCGGCGCGGTGGCGAGCATCGAGAGCCAGCGCAGCCCGGGGCCTGTCAGAAGAGCGGCCAGGGAATAGGCGGCGACAAGCACATAAGGAATGATCGCCGACGCGATGGCGATGCCCCGCGGGAGCTCCGGGATGGACCTGTGCGCCGGCTCGTCGGGTAGGAAGAACCTTGCCTGGGTGCGTGCCATGTCGCTGTTCCTAGGGGTCGGACCAGAAGTTCCGCCGGCGCGTCGGACAGCCGGCGCCTCGGACAGCGAGGGAAGGCCGATACGGCGGATCCACGGGGCTGGGATGAGCCGCGGGAACTTCTGCGAGAGGGATGCAGATTTTTTGGGGAACAGGAAGGACTTTCCGGCGTGTGTCGTGCGACTGACCGGTCGGAACACAACGACGACCACACACGCCGGCCGATGTCCAAGGCAGATACACCTCGTGCTCCGGCCGCGCTCTGATACAGCAGGCTACCCCGAAGCGGGTCACAATGGAGCGGTGTGCTGCTCACCGGGGCCGCCTCCGCGATGCCTGCCGAGGCACGGCACTTCGGTGCCCGCCGCCCCGCCTCATCCGGCCGAAGAGCCTCGGCCGCCGTCATGGCGTGGACTGCCCCGGACCGATATTTGACTGAGCGTTCCAGAAGGGCTTACGGTCATGCGGAGACGCGCACCCGGAGTTCCCGAACGGGATATCGGTGTCCGCGAATATTGGAACGGCCGGTAAAGATTGACGTCCGAGGCGGTCGTCACCGGCTCCGGAAAGGTGAGAAACATGAAGAAGACCGGCGTGGGAATCATCGGCGCGGGTGCCCAGGGATGGGCGTCCATCAGCCACGTTCCCGTCATCGGCGCGCTGCCCGCGTACGAACTGCGCGCGATCAGCACCACGCGACGCGAAAGCGCGGAAGCGGCGGCCAGGAAGTTCGGCGTCGGCGCCGCCTTCGACAATCACCATGACCTCATCGCGCATCCCGGCGTCGACCTCGTCGTGGTGTCCGTGAAGGTCCCGGAGCACCACAGGCTGATCTCCGCCGCTCTGGACGCCGGGAAGATGGTCTACAGCGAATGGCCGCTGGGCACCGGTCTGGAAGAGGCGGCCGATCTCACCCGCCGGGCCGAGGCGGCCGGGGTGCGCACCGTGATCGGGCTCCAGGGACAGTACGCCTCCGAGATCCGGCACGCCCGCGACCTGATCCACGACGGATACATCGGCAAGGTCCTCGGGACGACACTGGTCGGTTCCGGCATGGTCTGGGGACCCGACGTCGACCGGCACGGCAACGCCTACCGGTTCGACAGGTCCAGTGGTGCCTCGGCGCTCACCTCCGCCACACTGCACGCTCTCGACGCGCTCTTCTTCACGCTGGGCGATCCCACCAGCCTGGCCGCCAACCTCATCACCGCGCGCGAACAGGTCAAGGTGACCGAGGACGGCAGCATGCTTCCGGTGACCGCTCCGGACCAGATCGCGGTCATCGGCACACTGGCCGGAGGCGCCGCGCTCTCCGCCTTCTATCGCGGCGGTGCCTCGCGCGGAGCGAACTACCGCTGGGAGATCAACGGCAGCGAGGGCGATCTCGTCCTGTCCTCGTCCTGGGGCAACATGCAGGTCGCGGACCTCACACTGGAAGGTGCCCGCGGAGACGAGCCCGCGGTGCGGCGGATCGAGGTGCCCGAGTCGTACACGGCGGACATTCCCGCCGAGGTGACCGGACGCGCGCGCAACGTCGCCCAGGTCTATCTGGACCTGGCCCGGGACCTGAGAGAGGGCACTCACACTGTGCCCGGCTTCGCTCATGCCCTCGCGCGGCACCGGCTCATCGACACGATCGAGCGCGCCTCCGCCACGGGCCGGACGCAGCGGCTGGGCTGAAACACACCGGCGCGGCAGGACCGCGGCACAGTGCCCCCGCGTCCTGGCCGCGGGTGTGCGGGCGCTGTGCCGGACCGTACGGCCGCCGCTCGGCGCGCGGCGGTCAGAAGACGCGGATCGGGATCTCGGCCGGGGCCTCCAGAAGATCGGTGATCTCGTCGTCCAGCCGGACCAGTGTGATGGACGCGCCGGCCATGTCGAGTGAGGTGCAGTACTCGCCGACATAACTCCGGCGGACCTCGATACCGCGTTCGGCGAGCTGTTTGTGGGCCAGCCCGTACACGAGATAGAGCTCGCCGATCGGAGTGCCGCCGAGGCCGTTGACCATCAGCGCGACACCGTCACCGGAGACATAGGGCAGATCCTCGACGACAGCGTTGAGGAGTTCGCGCACGATGGCGTCCGCGGGCTTCATCTTCTCGCGCCGCCGACCCGGCTCGCCATGGATTCCCACGCCCATCTCGATCTCGTCGTCGGGCAGATCGAACAGCGGGGACCCCTTGGCCGGCGGCGTGCACGCGGTGAGCGCCATGCCCATGGTGCGGGTGACGGAGTTGACCTTCTCGCCGATCCGGTACACCTCGTCGAGCCCGGCGCCGCGCTCGGCCGCCGCGCCGGTGGCCTTCATCACGAAGAAGTTGCCCGCCACTCCGCGGCGGCCGACCGTGTAGGTCGAATCCTGTACGGACACGTCGTCGTCGATGAACAGTGTACGGACGGTGACACCGTCGGCCACCGAGAGCTCTTCGGCCATCTCGAAGGCCATCCGGTCGCCTGTGTAGTTGTTGACCAGCAACAGGACGCCCTTGGGAGACGCCATCAGCTTGACCGTCTCATAGACGTAGTCGGTGGGCGGCGCGGAGAAGACGTCGCCCGGACACGCGGCGTCGAGCATCCCTTTGCCCACGGTCATGACGTGCGACGGCTCATGTCCGGAGCCCGATCCCTGGACGATGGAGACCTTGTCGGCCCGGGGCGCGTCGGCGCGCGTGATCAGGTTGAATTCCGGGACGTACCGCAGGGTGCCGGGATTGGCCAGGGCCAGCCCTTGCAGCATCTCGGGCACATAGTTCTTCGGGTCGTTGACGAACTTCTTCATGCGATCGCTCCTGGATCTCGACGGGCGGGGACGGGCCACGAGCGGTTCATGTGCGCTCCGCCCATTCGTCGGCGACGCGCTCCGCCATGATGGCGACCGCCATGGCTCCCGCGTCCGGGGACCCGATGCTGCGCTCGCCGGTGTAGCTCGGCCGGCCTCGCCTGGCCCGCATCGGGGTGGTCGCTTCAGCGGCGGCACGTGCCGCCGAGGCCACGACCCTGGCGAGACCGGCGCCACCGGCCGCCGGGCCCTCGCCGGTCTTCGTCGCCTTCTCCAGCGCGTCGGTCATCGGGATCAGCGCGTCCAGCAGTGTCTTGTCACCGAGGTCGGACTTGCCTCGCGCCTTGATGCCCTCGGCGGCGGCGCGCAGCATGGCGACGGCGTCCTCACCGCTCAGGTCCGAACGGTCGCTGACGGCTCCCGCAGCCCGGAGGAACGCGGTACCCCACAGCGGGCCCGAGGTGCCGCCCACCCGCTTGGAGATCACCAGAGCCACCTGCTTCAGAAACGCGGAAGGAGAGCCGCGGTCCAGCGAGTCCCAGTCGGCGAGAACGATCTCGAAGCCGCGCGCGAGTGAGTATCCGAGGTCTCCGTCGCCCACGACGGCGTCGAGCTCGCTGAACTCGCGCTCCTTGTCCACCGCCGTCCGCGCGACGGTTCTGACAACGAACTCAAGATCACTGGTTGTTGTCGATGACATGGCGGCTCCTGACTCTCCTGACGTCATCACTTCGCGCCTGCGGCGGCGAGCAGGGATTCGAGATCGGCGAGCCGGACAAAGGGACGCGGGTGCGAGCCGAACGGATCGCTCAGCACCTCCGTGGTGACCTCTTCCGGCGGTGGATCGCCGAGGGACGACACGACCAGCCACGCACCGGTGAAATCCTCCAGCCCGGTGTAGGCGCTGGTCGTGACCGCGCATCCGAGGCCCGCGCCCAGTGCCGAGAGCAGTCCGTTGCGGCTGTCCTCGATCACGACGGCGTCCGCCGGGTCCAGTCCGAGCTGGTCCACCGCGTACTCGTAGATGTCCGGCGCCGGCTTCTTGCGCGGGACGATGTCGCCGGCGAACACACTGAAGCGCGCGGCGAGTTCGGGGCCCATGGCGAGTTCCAGCACGCTGCGTACGGATGGCTCCGCCGAGGTGGAGGCCACGGCCAGCGTCCAGCCGGCGGCGGCGGCCTCGGCGCCGATCCGCCGTACACCGGGCCGGGCCGGAATGTCACCACTGGCGATGATCCCGGTGTAGATCTCGGTCTTGCGCCGGTGCCACCGGGCGACCTGCTCGTCGAGCGCCTCGGGATCGCTGGGCAGGCCGGTCGCGGCGATGAAGCCGGGAGTGAGGAGTGTCTTCATGCGCTCCTTGCCGCCGCCGACCTTCACTTTCTCGGCGTAGTCGCTGTCACTCCACCGCACGGGCAGGCCGAACTCCTGAAACGTCTGGTTGAACGCGGGCAAATGCCCGTAGCGCTCGGTGTCGGCGAGGACACCGTCGCAGTCGAAGACAAGGGCGGGCACGGTGTCACCGGGCCCGGCCGGCGCTGCCGAAAAGCGTCATGAGCGAGCCGGTCATTCCGATGACATCCTGGCGGACGGACCGGAACAGGGACGGCGGGTCCCATTTCTGCTTTTCCGCCGTTGATTCGAGGAAGGCCAGACTCGACTTCATGAACTTCTCCTTGAGCGCGGTCGAGATATTGACCTTCGCGCACCCACGGGAGATGAGGTCGCGGAACTGTTCGTCGGAAAGTCCGCTGCCGCCGTGGAGCGCGATCGGCAGTGGATGGGCCGCCACGATGTCGGAGACCCGCTGGAAATCGAGTACTGGTTCGTGCTTGTAGCTGCCGTGAGCGTTTCCGATGGCGGGCGCGAAGACATCGACATGTGTCGTTCTGAGGAACTCCAGAGTCACCTCCAGATCCTGCTGGCGAGCCACGCTGTCGGTGCCGATGTCGTCCTCGACACCCGTGATGGACTCGATCTCGCCCTCCACATGAGCGCCGTGCCGGCGGGCCTCGGCGACGACCTCGACCGTCTGCCGCATGTTCTCCTCCACCGGCAGATGAGAGGCGTCGAACAGGACGGAATTCCAGCCCCGCCGCAGGCACTCGGTGATGACCTCGCGCTCCGGACAGTGGTCCAGATGCAGCGTGACAGGCACCTCGATACCGGCTGTCATCGACGTCCACATGGCGAAGAGCACATCACTGCCGATTGATTTGACCGTTTTGACGGACGTCTGCACGATCAGTGGTGAGGAATTCTCCACGGCGGCCGCGAGGACCGCTTCCAAGGTGAGGTCATTGAACACATTGATGGCCGGCACGCCGTAACGCTCTTTGAAGGCGTCGGACAAGATGTCGGTCAGCGGCACGACGGACACGTGTACTCCTGGGATCGGGCTCACCCAATGGGGACCGGGCCCTCCTGACCGAGACCGGTCTCTCCTGATCCATTCGACGCCCGCCGGGGCGGCGCCGCCACTCAGCCGGGTTTTCACCGCCGCTCCGGGATACCTTCCGCGGGCACCGGAACATCGACCGGCGCCGCGTTCCTTTGCGGGACATGCCTGTGCCGGCAGACGGCGTCATCAAGGCGGCCACGGACGGGCGCGCTCGTCAGGCGCGGCCGCTCCGGTGCTTTCGCCGGCTCAGACGGCTTCTGCGGTGACGGAAGGTGACCAGCAGAAACGCGGTCGCGAGGACCGCGACCGCCTCGGCGACGACGACGAGTACCTTCTCACCGAACCAGACCGGCTCGTACATGTCCGGGATCGGGCCCAGCCGGCCGACGTCGACATAACGGTAGATCAGCAGAAGCGCCAGCCCGCCCGTGGCGACGAGCCAGGCGAAGGCGTCGGACGGGACGCGGCGCCAGACCAGCACGAGGAGGGCAGCGAGCGCGGCCAGGCCGGCCTCGATACGGAAGAGGTCGCCCTGGCTGATGTTCGCGGACACCTCGTCGTACCGGTCGGCCAGATGAGCGTGCAGATACGCGTCCGCCGCGAGTCCGGCCGCGGCCAGCAGCCTTGCCGCGCCCCGCAGGAGACGCATGGGCCGCGGGGGACGAGAGGACGCGGCGGAGGTGTCTGATGACATCGCTTCTCCTGTTGCACCACGGGCCGAAGGGTCAGCGGACGATGAGGGTGTCTCCGAGCCGTCGGACCCTGCTCGTGCCGCAGGTCAGTACCCGCCGCCGCTGTTCTGCTGAGGGGTGGTGTTCTTCTTGCCCGCGGTGTCGAGGACGTACCACTTGGCGCCGAAGGAGAGATCGCCCTGGCCGTTCGCGACGCCCGCCTTCTTGTCGCCCTTGAACGTGTACAAGGGGTGGCCGTTGTAGGTGACTTGCCTGCTGCCGTCGCTGCGGCTGACGCTGCCCAGCAGGGTCTGTTTGACACCGCCGCCGCCCGCCCTCGGCGCTCTGGTGACGATCAGCGGCGGCCAGGTCCGCGCGCACTCTCCCGAACAGGTGGATTTCTTTGTCTTGTCCGCCTCGTAGAGATAGAGCGCATGGCCCTTGCCGTTGACGAGGATCTTCCCGAGCGACCCGGAATGGACGGACACCGTCCGCGCGCTCTCGGCGGAAGACGACGCGGTCACCGAAGTCACCGAGGCCACCGGAGTCGGTGACTTCGAGGCCGACGATCCGCCACCGCCGTTGTCGGAACATCCGGCGACGGCCGCGGCGCACAGAACGGCCGCGGCGGCCGCTGTCCTGGTGCCGATCCTCATCGGGACTCCTCATCTCCGGCCGCCCCAACGGCAGCACACCAACCGCCGATCGCGCCCGCACCACCCACTACACGGCACCGCCCGGCACCGGGCCACCCGGCAGAGCCGTCCGATGTACGGGGACGCCCGGCCGTACTCGGCGGCCCCGGTGCGCCGTTCACCATCGGGCAGTTCGACAGCAGCTTTGGGCAACGGCTGATCACGGCGGCCGCGATCGTCTACCTTTTGCTGACGATGTACGTCCACAGACTCAACTCCGCCCGCCTCGCCGTCGCGGCAGGTCCCCACGTCATACTCGCGCGCCCGCCGGGGCCGGGCGCCCGGGGCCGGATCGCGGTTTTTCCACGGACACCGGCCCGACCCCATCCCGTGCCCGGCACGCAGTAAGGAGCTTGACGCGGTGGACACAGCAGATCTGAGGACGGCGCACGGCTCGGCCTCACCGCGCGGCGGCAGCCAGCGCAGGCGGCCGCCGCGGCGCCGGATCGGACGCTTGCTCGGTCTGTCGGCCGCCGCACTGGTGCTCGGCACGGCCGGCGCCGGCGGCTGGTTCTACACCCGGCTGAGCGGGAACATCCACGGCGCCGGTGTGGACGGCGAGCTCGGCGACAACCGGCCCAGGGCCACCCAGGGCGGCGAGAACATCCTGGTCATCGGCTCGGACAGCCGCAAAGGGCTGGACGGTTCCTATGGCAAGGACCTGACCACCATGCAGTCGGACACCCTGATGCTGGTGCATGTCGGCGGCAGCGGGAAGTGGGCCACGGTGGTGTCGTTCCCCCGTGACTCCTGGGTGCGGATCCCCGCCTGCGCCCAGGGCAACGGCAACTCCTCCGTACCGCATCACTTCAAGATCAACGAGGCGTTCGCGATCGGTGGTTCCACCGGTGACACCGCCAAGGCCGCCGCCTGCGCGATCAAGACCGTCGAGCAGAACACCCAGGTCCGCGTCGACCACTTCATGATCATGAATTTCCGTGGATTCACCGGCATGGTCAACGCGCTCGGCGGCGTCGAGGTCTGTCCCAAGCAGGCCATACACGACGAGAAGGCGCACCTGGACCTCAAGGCGGGATGCCAGAACGTGAAGGACGACCAAGCACTCGGCTACGTACGCGCCCGCTACAGCCTCGGCGACGGCACGGACATCGGACGCATCGGCCGTCAGCAGGAGTTCATGGAGGCCCTCGCCACCAAGGCCAAGGCCAAGCTGTACAGCCCCAAGGCCCTGTACGGATTCATGAACTCGGCGACCAAGTCACTGACCACCGATCCCGATCTGGCCGGGCTCAAGCCCCTGTACGAACTGGCGTCCAGCATCAAAGGCATGCCCACCGACCGCATCACCTTCCTGACCGTCCCCAACTATCCGCGAGAACGCGACGTCCCCAGCGACAAGGCCAATGTCGTCTGGAACCCGTCCGCCTCCCAGACGCTGTTCACCGCACTCAGCCACGACCGGGAGATCACCGAGGACCGGCTCAAGAAGGCGGCCGACCGGCTGCCTCCGGCGGCGAACACCGTCCGGGTCACCGTCCTCAACGGCACCGGTGTGCCCGGCAAGGCCCGCGAGACCGCCGCCAGGCTGAGCGCGCTCGGCTTCGTGATCGCGGCCACCGGCAACGCACCGGGACCGGCCGGGCGGACCACCCTCACCTATCCCGAGGGTCTGGCGGCCCAGGCCGGTGCGCTCGCCGAGAGGTTTCCCGGTCTGGAGCCGGCCCGCTCCGCCGAGGCGGCTCCCGGCACGGTGACCCTCACCATCGGTCCCGACCTGCCGGCGCCCACCGGCTGAAGCCGGGCGCCGCCGAGCCGTCCACCGGCCGCACCCGGTCTACACATGGAAGGGCACGGTCGTCACCACGATCTTCGGCAGCGGACGGAGCGCGCGCCGCAGCCGCCCGGCCAGACAACTGTGCAGAATCCGGTGCCACCAGTGGCGCACCACGATCTCGGGAAGGATGACCGTGATGGTCAGATCCGGACGCTGATGGTGCAGCGACTCGATATAGCTGATCAGCGGCGCCACGATGGCACGATAAGGGGAAATGATGATCCTGAGCGGGAGATGGCCGCCCCACAGCAGCCAGCTCTCCCGGAAACGCTCGGCGTCCTCCTCACTGGGACTGACATGCAGGGCGAGGACGGGCTGCTGGAGAGAGGCGGCGTAGGCCAGCGCCCGCATGCTGGCCTGATGCAGCACATCGACAGCCACGACGGACAGATGGCGGATCTCCTCCGGTGTGTTCTCGGCCTCCGCGTCCTGTTTCTCGCGGAGCGGGACCACGGCGGAAGGCAGCGCCGACGGATCGTCGTCGGGCCGTGGCGACATCGTGCGGCCGGGAATCTCGATGGACTGGGGATGCAGGCGCAGCGCCTCGCGCACCGCGTCGTAGTGCCGGCGAATCCGTGTCGTCACCAGAAGGAACACACCGACAGTGAGAATCGCCAGCCACGCTCCCTGGGTGAACTTGGTGATTCCCGCCGTGACGAACACGGCCGCCGAGAGCAGGGCGCCGACCGCGTTGAAGCACAGGCTCTTGCGCCAGTGCCGGTCGCGCCCACGCCACCAGTGGACCACCATTCCGCTCTGGGACAGTGTGAAGGCGAGAAACACACCGACGGCGTACAGCGGAATCAGCGCCGCGGTCCTGCCGTCGAAGATGGCGTAAACCAACGCCGCCGCCACCGAGAGCAGGATGATTCCGTTGCTGAACGCCAGCCGGTCGCCGAGACGCAGAAAGATCCGTGGAGCGTGGTCGTCGCGCGCCAGCAGGAACAGCACGCGCGGGAAGTCGTTGTACGCCGTATTGGCCGCGAGCAGGAGCACCAGCGCGGTCGCCGCCTGGATGAACACATACATCGCGCCGGAGCCGAAGTTGCGGCGGGCGAGCTGCGACAGCACCGTTTCGCCGGGCGCGGGCACGACACCTGAGAAATGGACGACGGCGATCGTGCCGGCGAACATCACGACGAGCAGCCCGATCATCCAGGTCAGTGTGGTGCGCGCGTTGCGCCACGCCACGGGCTGAAACGCGGGAACCGCGTTCGAGATCGCCTCGATACCGGTCATCGCCGTCGCCCCGGAGGCGAAGGCCCGCATCACCAGCAGCACGCCGACGCCCTCGACCGCGTGCAGCGGAGGCGGCGGGACAGGGTCGAAGCCGCGGTCCGAGGCGTCGTACAGCCCGACGACCACCAGCGACAGGACGGCGATGATGAAGGCGTAGGTGGGCGCGGCGAACAACGCGCCGGCCTGCCGGACTCCGCGCAGATTGCCCGCCAGCAGAAACGCGATGACCAGCAGACCGATCGGGACGACATCGTCGGCGAGCCGGGGGAGCGCCGAGGTGACCGCCGCCATCCCGGACGAGACGGAGACGGCCACCGTGAGGATGTAGTCGGTCATCAGACCGGCCGCCGCCATCAGCCCCGGCACGCGCCCCAGATTGTCGGTGGCGACGATGTAAGAACCGCCGCCGTGCGGATACGCGCGGATCGTCTGACGGTACGAGACTCCGACGGCGAGCATCAGAAAGACGATCGCCAGCGCGACCGGCACCGAATAGGCCAGCCCCGCGGCGCCGCCGAGGACCAGAATCACCAGCAGCGCCTCGGGGCCGTAGGCCACGGACGACAGCGCGTCCGCCGAGAGCACCGGCAGCGCCACGAGCTTGCGCATGCGTTCGCGTGCCACCGCCGTGCTCTCCAGCGGCGCCCCGAGGAGCACACGACGGACCCGGAGGGCGATACGGCCGGGCAGGGCCATGTCCTCCCAGGTGGACTCGTAACCGTGCTTCTCCGCTCCACCCGCCTCCGGCGTGTGCGGCTGCGCGCCGAGCGTGGTGACGCTTACGAAACGGCCGAAGCGGGCCGGGACGACCTGCGCGGGTTCTGGATAGCTGCCGGCCTCCGGATCCACCGGCAGCGCGTGGTGCCAGGTCTCGGGAGGTGCGGACACCCGCTTCCACTCGCGTCCCACCATCCGCAACAGCATCGACTGTTCCGCGTCGAGCTTGGGCACGACGACCGGGGCGCCGGCGGTCTCACCTGAGCTCTGACCGTCCCGCGCGTCTTCTCCGTGGCTGTCCGTCACACCCGTGAGTCTCTTCGGCGAACCGTCTCGCACGTCCGACCTGCCGCGCACGACACACGCGTGGAGGCGTCGACAACCCTTTCGGGCGTACGAGGCGGGCGGGCCGGAGGCCCGGCGGTTTCCCGGGAGGCCGCGTTCGGTCCGGAATCGTGGCGTTCAGGAGGTGCCGTTCTCCTCCCACAGCGCGGTGGGCGCCTCACGGCGGATCACCGGGGCGATCTCCTCGGCGAAGCGCTGGAGTTGTTCGCGCTGCTCGGGCAGGCTCAGTCCGAAGCCGTCGACGGTGACGGACTGCAGATCATGCCGGTAGACCTCGTGGTAGCCGAGGATCTTGTCGATGATCCGCTGCGGACTGCCGATGAGCTGCGGCCCGCTCTCGACCGCCTCCTCGATCGTGCGGAAGGGCGTGTTGTAGCCGGCCTTTCCCACCAGATGCGGTTTGAACGACTGGCGCACCCGGGCCTCGTACTGCTCCCTGAAACCGGAGACGGCCGCCTCTGTCGTGTCCGCGATATAGAGACCGCCCGAGCCCGCGGCCACATGGGCGCGCGCCGGATCGTGTCCGTACTCCTCGAACTTCTCGCGGTAGTGCCGCACCAGCCTGGCGTACGCCTCCCGTGGCTGGATGGCGTTGGCGGTGAAGAGCGGGTCGCCGTGCCTGGCGGCCAGTTCGGTGGAGTTGAGGCTCGTGGCCGAGCCGTGCCACACCCGCGGCGGACCGTCGTACGGGCGTGGCACCGTGGTGACGTTCTTCAGCGGCGGGCGGAACCGGCCCTCCCAGTCCAGGTGTTCCTCCCGCCAGAGTCTGCGCAGCAGTTCGTACTTCTCCGCCTGGTACTCCCACTGCCGTTCCTCGTCGAGACCGAAGAGGTCGAAGTGTCCGGCCTCCGCGCCCTTGCCTATGACGAGTTCGATACGACCGCGGGAGAGCTGGTCCAGCGTCGCGTAGTCCTCGGCGACGCGTACCGGATCGAGGATCGCCACCACGGTCACACCGGTCAGCAGCCGGATGCGGGAGGTACGGGAGGCGAGCGCGCCGAGGATCACCGTCGGACTGGAGGAGAGGAACGGTCCCGCGTGCCGCTCGCCGACGGCGTATGCGGCAAAGCCGAGCCGCTCGGCCTCCACACCCAGCTCGACGACTTCGTCCAGCCGGTCGGCGGCCGAGGCGAGTTCCCCGGTGAGCGGGTGCGGGGAGTGTCCGATGATCGTGAGAACGGAGAACTTCACGGAGGCTCCTTGACGGGGAGGCGGCGGGATGCGGGCGGAGCCGTTTCAGAGGACCTTCGACAGGAACGCCCTGGTGCGCTCGTGCCGCGGACGGTCGAGCACCTCCGCCGGCGGACCCTGCTCGACGATCACACCGTCGTCCATGAAGACGACGGTGTCGGCGACCTCACGGGCGAAGCCGATCTCATGGGTGACGACGATCATGGTGGTGCCGGCACGGGCCAGATCCTTGATGACGTCCAGGACCTCGCCGACCAGTTCGGGATCGAGCGCCGAGGTGGGCTCGTCGAAGAGCAGTACCTTCGGCTCCGGCGCGAGGGCGCGGGCGATGGCCACGCGCTGCTGCTGGCCGCCGGAGAGCTGCCGCGGATACGCGTCGGCCTTGTCGGCGAGGCCCACTCGCTCCAGCAGCCGCCCGGCCTGTTCGACAGCGGCTCCACGAGGCGTGCGCAGCGCCTGGACGGGAGCCTCGATGATGTTCTCCAGCACGGTGAGATGCGGGAAGAGGTGGAAGTTCTGGAAGACGAAGCCGATGCGCAGACGCTGCTTGAGTACCTCCCGCTCCTTCAGCTCGTGCAGCTTGGAGCCGGACCGGCGGTAACCGATCAGCTCGCCGTCGATGCTGACGTATCCCTGGTTCAGTTTTTCGAGGTGATTGATGCTGCGCAGCAGTGTCGACTTGCCGGAGCCGGAGGGACCGAGCACGACGGTCACTCCTCCGGCGCGGACCTGGAGATCGACGCCGCGCAGCACGTCGAGCGCGCCGAAACTCTTGTGGACGCCACGCACGTCGATCATGGGATCGGCGCCGGTTGTCGTTGGCATCGGTACTCCTGCCGGCTAGTTCTTCTCTGGCGGACTGATCTGGGATTCCTCGATCGCGGAATCCCCGGTGCCCCACTTGTCGAGGATCCGGTCGTAGGTGCCGTCGCTGATCAGTTCATTGACAGCGGCCTGGAACGCCTTGAGCAGAGGCGAGCCCTTCTTGAAGGCGAAGCCGACATCGAGGCGGTGGAACTCGCCGAGGAACCTGACGCCTGCCGCGGGCTGCGCCGCCTGGTGGCGGAGGCCGTTGATGGTCGACATGACCACGTCGATACGGCCCTGCTGGAGGCTGGTGAGCAGAGAGCCGTTCTCCGAATAGACCTTGACGGTGTACGGCTTCTCGCCGGCGTCCGCGCAGACACTCTTCCGCGCGTTGAGGGTCGCCTCGAATGTGGTGCCCGCGCTCACTCCGACGGTCTTGCCGCACAACTGGCCGAGGCTGGTCACCTTGTCCAGGCTCCGGTCGTCCTTGGCGACCGCGAAACCCTGGCCGTCATTGATGTAGGTGACGAAGTCGATGGTCTTGCGCCGCTCGTCGGTGACGCCGAAGTTGCCTGTACCCAGGTCGTACTTGCCACTGCCGAGTGCCGGGAGGATGGTCTCGAACCCGGCCTCCTCCCGCTCCAGCCGCAGCCCCAGGAGCTTGCCGGCCGCATCGGCGATATCGATGTCCAGCCCGACCGGCCGCCTGCTCGACGCGTTCGGCAGATAGGCGCTGGGCGGTGCTCCGACGGAGCTGGCGATCCGCAGACTGCCGCGCCGGCGGACGTCTTCCGGCAACAGCTCGGCCAGAGCGGCGTTCTTCCCGAGCGACGCGGTGACATCGTCCGAAGGCGCTGGTGCGGCGGGACCGCTCGCGACCTGCCCGGAAGCCGCGTCCGTCCCGCAGGCCGCCAGGACGGGCAGCAGCAGGACGGCCGCGAGCGCGGCGGCCATCTGCCGGACGCGGCCCGGGACGCGGTGACGTTCCGGGGTCGAGGTGAGCACGGGGCCATACCTTTCCGTCGGTGGAGAGAGCGAAGGAACACCAGCGGGCATGACGGGCCTTTCGTGCGGCGGGAACGGCGGGAACGGCGAGAACGGCGGGAACGGCGGGAACGGCGAGAACGGCGAGAACGGCGGGAAAGACATGCCGATGTCCAGAAGGCGAAAGAGCCGAGAAAGAGGAGGCCGAGTGCCGGCGGAAGGCATGCCGAAGGAACTCTGGACAGAGCGCGGACACGGCGAAAACGAGGACGGACCGGGGCAGACGTGATGACGGAGAAGCGTCAGGATCGGAGAGAAAGCGGCAGCGTGCGCCCGGTGAGAGCGGTGAAAACGGCCCGCGACGGGGTCACCGAGGGAGGGAAGGGCCGGTCAGGCGGCCCGCTGCCGGGTCAGACGCAACAGGAGGCGGACCACACTCGACCGAAGTCGATGTGACCGCGTGTGACCAACGGTAGCTGCTTCTGCATACAGCCAATTGAGCACGGGTCTTCCGGCGAAGTCAACAGCCGTTCGCACTGTGGCCATTGCGTCCTGGTCGCTCCACCGGGACGGCAGGAGAGCGCTTCTTGACAGGCGTTCGGTTCCCGCACCTACGATGAGGGAGCGTGCGACTCCGGTGTGAACACCGCGTCGCACCTGCCGTGTTGAGGGACGCGGTACGCGTGATGACACGTCCTGTCCGGGCGGCGCACCGAGAGGTGCGGCGCCTGCCACCGTCGGTGTCCGCCGCCGTCCACAACTCCCGTGGAGCCCTCATGACCGTGTCGCCCGATCTCCTGCCCGCTTCAGAGCCGGGATCCCCGAAACGGGCCACGTCCCCGCCGGAGACCGATGAGCTCACCCGCATCGTGCCCCGCCGCCATCTCGGCCGATGGCTGTCGGCCGCCGTGGCCCTGCTCGTCCTCGCGATGGTCGTCAATTCCGTCATACGCAACGAGCGGTTCCAGTGGAGTGTGGTCGGCGAGTACTTCACCACACCCGCCGTGCTGGACGGACTGCTGCTCACCCTCTGGCTGACGGCGGCCGTGATGGCGCTCGGCTTCCTCATCGGCACCCTCTTCGCCGTGATGCGGCTGTCCGCGAACCCCGTACTGCGCACGATCAGCTGGGGTTACGTATGGATCTTCCGGTCCACTCCGCTGCTGGTCCAGCTCCTGTTCTGGTTCAATATCGGCGCTCTCTATCCCACACTGGGCATCGGCATCCCGTTCGGGCCCGAATTCCTCACCTTCAAGACCGTCAATCTCTTCGGAGCCGGTCTCACCGCTCTGGTCGGCCTCACACTGCACGAAGCGGCGTACGCGGCGGAGGTGGTACGCGGTGGCATCCTCTCCGTCGACGCCGGCCAGACGGAGGCGGCGGCCTCGCTCGGGCTGAGCCGCCGGCGTGTACTGCGCCGCATCATCGTGCCGCAGGCGATGCGCTCCATCGTGCCGACCGCGGGCAACATGCTCATCGGCACGCTCAAGGGGACCAGTATCGTCAGCGTCCTCGCGGTGCAGGACCTGCTGTTCTCGGTACAGCTCGTCTACAACCGTACGTACCAGGTCATCCCGCTGCTGATGGTGGCGACCATCTGGTACATCATCGTCACCACGGTCCTGTCCGCCGGACAGTTCTATGTCGAGCGGTACTACGCCCGTGGCGCGGCGCGCGAGCTTCCGCCCACTCCGCTGGGACGCCTGCGCCGGCAGGCGGCGGCGCTGAGCGTACGGCTGCGTACCGCGACCGCCGCCGACGCGGCCCCGCGCTGAGACCAGCCGGACCGGCGCTGTTGCCGCCTCCGGAACTCGGCGCGCCCAGATGCCGCATATCGGCAAGAATCTTCGAGGCGAGCCGTCCGGGCTCCGGTGTGAAGAAGGTGACGTGGGGCAGGCGGAGAACGCCGCGGCGATACGAGAGAGGACGTGGATCACATGCGAGTGGCATTTCTCGTGGCTCCCGAGGGTGTGGAGCAGGTCGAGCTGACCGAACCTTGGCAGGCGGTGGGTGACGCGGGCGGCGAACGCGCGCTGATCTCCACGGAACGCCGTCAGGTACAGGCGTTCAACCATCTCGACAAGGGCGACACCTTCTCCGTGGACCGCACCGTGGGCGCGAGCACCGTCGGTGAGTACGACGCGCTGGTCCTGCCCGGTGGGGTCGCCAACCCGGACTTCCTGCGGACGGACCCGCCACCGACGCCGTCCGGCGGTGCCCGCACATCCGGGGCGCCGCCGACGGTGTCGGCGGCGGTCAGGGACGGACGGTCAGTGTGAAGGAGTGGCCGGCCGGGTCCGAGTAGACACGTACATCACGGGGACCGCCGTTGTCCTTGGTCTCCAGCGGCCTTGCCCCGAGGCTGATCGCCTCGCGCTCCGCCTCGTCGATGTCCTCCCGCGCCACCAGGATCCGCAGATGCGCCTGCTGGGAGCTCTCCGGGCGGGGCCAGCTCGCGGGCGCGTGGCCGTGATCCCTGCGGATCGCCAGATGGACTCCGCTGTGGCCGACGATTTCCACGAAGTCGGGATCCTTGCCGATCCGGGACTCGGCATTGAGAAACGTCGTATAGAACTCCGCGAGCTCCACGGGTTCCGCGGAGTCAAGGACGAGAACGCTGGTCTTCGCGACGGTCATGTCGCTCCGTCTACCCCCTGCTCCGGCCCACACACGGCGCGTCACGTGGTTGCCCTCGCGGCGAGCGGGTACTCGCCCCGCCGCGATGACCGACAGCCCAGGTCATGAGGGAAGGAGAGCCGTGAGTGATCGGCGGATGGAAGGTCCCGGCGAGCATGGCGCCGCCATACCGAGGGACATGCCCGACCAGCAGAGCCGGCCCGGCCCTGATCCCCTGGACATCACGCCGGTCCGGCCGGACGAGTCGGACGAGGACGACCGGAGCCTTCCCGACGCGGACGAGTCCGGAGCGGGCCGGCGGGGCAGCCCGAACTCCGGCGGCGTGCACCCGGAGCAGCCCGTACCGGACGAACCGTCCGGTTGACCGCTCCAGTCGCACACTCGGGGCGCCGGGGAGAGCCTGGAAGTGATCAGGCGCGGGAAATGCCTGGAAGTGATCACGTGATCGCCGGGACCCTCGCGCCCGACAAGAGAGGAAAGATCTACGTGAACAGTGCGGACCATCCCGAGGCCCAGGTCGTGGTGGCGATCAGCGGACAGGCGAAGGAGGACGCGCACGCGGTGTTCGGCGTGCTCAGGACGGCGTTCGGCTGTGACCGGGCGGCCGACGACGTGCCACAGGACGTGCCGGGGAAACGCCCGACCGTGTGGACCGCGACGTTCGATGTGTTCGACGTACGCACCGAGCCGGGGCCCGTGCGACTGACGGAGCCGGTCACGGCCACTCTCCAGGGCGGCTACACGGCGGTGGACAGCCTGCGGAAGGCCCTGGCCTCCGCCTTCGCCGTGCGCGTTGTCGGTACGGCCTCCGGAGACCAGGAGGAGGAAGTCCAGCTACGGCTGGAAAGCCGGTAGCCGCGGAGGATCAGCCAGGAGGCGCGCGGAGGCCGGAGTGCGCGGCTCGGTGTTCACCCGATTCGCCGGTGGAACACGGTGGTTCTCCGGTCCGTGGTGACGACGGCGAAGTAGCCGGCCGTGTGCCTACGCGCCCGTGTTGCGGTCGCCGTCCGGCGGGGGCACGCTGTTGGAGACCCAGAAGTGTCGTCAGCTCACGCTTCGTGCTCGGGGGTCGTTGGCACAACGTGGTGAAGCATGTGGGCCTCTCTGTGAGGAGCCTGGACCATGACAGTTCCACTCGACCAGCACTACGTGGTGGAATTGCACGCCTCTCCGGAGCGCGTTCCGCAGATCCGGCGTATCGTCGCCGCGCACCTTCGGCACTGGAAGCTCGAACTGCAAGTCGAGCCCGTCTGCAGGGGCATCGACGAACTCCTGACCAATGTCGTCCGTCATGTCGGCGACGACAACAGATGTGTGGTCGAAATCCGCTGGGCCGGCCGTCGTCTCACCGCCTCGGTGGAGGACAACGGCCCGCGTATGCCCCGGCTGCTGACAACGGGCGGCGGGGGGCTCGTGCGCGTCGGGGCGCTGAGCGACAGTTGGGGGACCTGCGCCACCGCCGACGGCAAAGTCATCTGGTTCACCAGGAGTGTGCTGGCTCCTCAGAACATCCCGCGGCAGCCCTGGATCCCTCTCACCGGGACCGACGCGGCGCAGAACCAGCCCGCGCCCATGCCCGTCCCGGCACTTGTGTGACGCCGAAGCGCCGCACACCGGCGGGGCTTTCGCTTCTGCCAGGTGTGCGGCGCACACGACGGCCGCGGGTCCCTCAGCCGATCCCGGCGTCGTCGATGCCGTCGATGTCGGTGGGGTCGGGAATGAGATGCACCGCGGCCTCCTCGGCCGACGCGGCGGCGCCGTCGATACCGACATCGCTGGCGATCATGTCCTTCTCGCGGTCCTCGTGGGCGCCCTCGTCCGGAGCGACCAGCCGGCCGGACCGATAGTCGCCGACCTCGTCGTCCCGGGTCTCACCGTCTCCGTACAGCAGATCACCGATGCCGTCCCCTTCGGGCACATCCGTGTCGGGGACCTCCTCCGCGAGCCGCTCGTCCAGCGACTCGCCCTCACGCTGCTCGGCGGCGGTCGTCCCGGTGTGCTCGACACCCAGTGGGCGCTCCGGCGGGGACCAGCCCTCGTCGAACGGGTCCGCGCCCCGGTCGATGAGTGTGTCCTCGGGATCGAGAATGCCCTCGTCCTCGATGACGTCCTCGTCGTCCGGCTGGTAGACCTCGTCACCCATCGTTTCGCCGCTGTCGCCGCTCACGTCGTTCTCCTGCCTTCGCCTGTCTCCCGCGAACGCTCAGGCGGCCGGGTGAGGGATGACCTTCGTCCGGCCGTCGTCGCGGGCGTCGAAGTGCCGGTACCCGTCCGGGGCCTCGGCAAGCGACAGTTCACGGGAGACGATCCGCGTCGTCGTACTGCCGGGAGGCGGCTTGTCCGTTTCCACCACCCTCCCACCAATCACAGCCGTGTCAAACCGCAGGTGAAGCGTGGTGCCATACGGTGCGCACGCCGCAGCCGGGCGCCTCCGGTGTTTGTCACCGCCGTCGGCGGGCACGGGACCAGTCCATCCGTACGACCCGATATGTCACCCTCCGGAGTCGAACGTGAGCCGAGAACGCGTTGTCATCGTCGGGGCCGGATTCGCCGGCTTCGAGGCCGCCCGGACGCTCTCCCGCCGGGTACGGGACGAGGCCGAAATCGTCCTGCTGAACCCGACCGACTACTTCCTCTACGTCCCGCTGCTGCCCCAGGTGGCGGCCGGAATCCTGGAGCCCCGCCGGGTGACGGTCTCGCTCACCGGCGCGCTGCCACGGGTACGGCTCGTGCTGGGCGAGGCCGGTCATGTCGACCTGGACGCGCGGCGCGTCGGCTACACCGGGCCGGAGGGCGAGCGGGGTGAGCTGGCGTACGACCGGCTCGTCCTCGCCGTGGGCAGTGTCAACAAGCTGCTGCCGGTCCCGGGCGTCGCCGAGTACGCGCACGGCTTTCGCGGGCTGCCTGAAGCGCTCTATCTGCGCGACCATGTGATCCGCCAGACCGAGCTCGCCGCCACCGCCGCCGACCGCCGGGAGTGTGCCGCACGCTGCACGTTCGTCGTGGTCGGCGCCGGTTACACCGGGACCGAAGTCGCCGCTCAGGGTAAACTTCTGACTGACGCGCTGGTCCGTGGACAACTGGTCTGGAAGCACGAACCCAAACCACGCTGGCTGCTTCTCGACATCGCTCCGCGCATCCTGCCCGAGCTGGACAGCAGGCTGTCGGAGACCGCGGACCGGGTGTTGCGCGGCCGTGGTGTGGACGTACGGACCGGCACCTCCGTCAAGGAGGCGGGCCCGACCGGGATCACACTGGACGACGGCGAGTTCATCGAGACACACACCCTCGTCTGGTGTGTGGGTGTACGGCCGGATCCACTGGTCTCCGAGCTCGGACTGCCCGTGGAGCGGGGCCGGCTGCTGGTCGACCCGCAGCTCAATGTGCCGGGCCACCCGGAGGTCTTCGCGTGTGGCGACGCGGCGGCCGTACCGGATCTCTCCAGGCCCGGGAAGTTCACTCCGATGACCGCCCAGCACGCCGGCCGGCAGGGCAAGGTGGCGGGCCGCAATGTGGCCGCCTCCCTCGGCCACGGAGAGCGGAGGGCCTACAAACACAATGACCTGGGATTCGTCGTCGACCTCGGGGGAGTCAAGGCGGCGGCCAACCCGCTCGGGGTGCCGCTGTCGGGACCGCTCGCGGCGGCCGTCACACGCGGCTACCACCTGGCGGCCATGCCGGGAAACCGGACGCGCGTCGCCGCGGACTGGCTTCTCGAAGCGATTCTGCCGCGGCAGGCCGTGCAGCTCGGTCTCGTCAGGTCCGGCGCGGTGCCGCTCGAATCGTCGTCGCCCGAGCTCGTGAGGTCTCCCGGCACAGCCAGTGAGGAGTGACATGAAAAGCGAACAACTGACAGAACTCGCACAGCAGTTGAGGGTTGATTCCGTACGGGTCGCGGACGCGGCGGGGTCGGGCCATCCGACCTCCTCGATGTCCGCGGCGGACCTCATGGCGGACCTGCTCGCCAACCATCTGCGGTACGACTTCGACCGACCCGACCATCCCGGCAACGACCGGCTCATCTTCTCGAAGGGCCATGCCTCGCCGCTGCTGTACTCCATGTATCTGGCGGCGGGCGCGGTCGACGAGGAGGAATTCCTCACCTATCGCACACTCGGCAGCCGGCTCGAAGGCCACCCGACGCCCCGGCTCCCATGGGTCGATGTCGCCACCGGATCGCTGGGCCAGGGCCTGCCCGTGGGCGTCGGTATGGCGCTCGCCGGGCAGCGGCTCGGGCCCGCGCCGTTCCGCGTGTGGGTGCTGTGCGGCGACAGCGAGATGGCCGAGGGCTCCATCTGGGAGGCGGCAGAACACGCTGGAGACCAGCATCTCGACTCGCTGACCCTCATCATCGACGTCAACCGTCTCGGCCAGCGCGGCCCCACCCGCCACCAGCGGGACCTGGACGCGTACGGCCGCAGGCTGCGCGCCTTCGGCTGGCACACCGTCGAGATCGACGGACATGACATGGACGCCGTCGACGCCGCCTTCAACGAGGCCCGGTCGACGGCCCGCAGGCCGACCGCGATCATCGCGGGCACCCGTAAGGGACGGGGCGTCGCCGCCGTCGAGGACCGCGAGGGCATGCACGGCAAACCGCTGCCCGACGCGGAGAGCGCCATCGAGGAGCTGGGCGGACGGCGGTCGATCCGCGTGCGGGTGGCAAAGCCCGCCGAGCTCGACACACCGGCCCGCGGCGGCGGACACAACGCCGCCGTCGATCTGCCGCGCTACGACCTGGGCGACTCGGTCGCCACCAGGGACGCGTACGGCAAGGCGCTCGCGGCCCTCGGCACGGCGCGCGACGATGTCGTCGTGCTGGACGGCGAGGTGAGTGACTCCACCCGCAGCGAGTTCTTCGCCAAGGAACATCCCGAGCGCTTCTTCGAGTGCTACATCGCGGAGCAGCAGATGGTGGCGGCCGGCGTCGGTATGCAGGCGCTGGGACATGTCCCGTACGCGTCGACCTTCGCGGCCTTCCTGACCCGCGCGCACGACTTCCTGCGCATGGCGGCCGTCAGCCGGGCCTCGATCAATGTGGTGGGCTCGCACTCCGGTGTCGCGATCGGTCAGGACGGACCGTCCCAGATGGGTCTGGAAGACCTGGCCATGTTCCGTGCCGTGCACGGCAGTACGGTGCTTCACCCGTGTGACGCCAACCAGACGGCGCGGCTCGTGGCGGCGATGCACGCACTGTCGGGCGTCCGGTATCTGCGCACACTGCGCGGAAAGACACCGGTCATCTACGGCCCCGACGAGCAGTTCCCCGTCGGCGGGAGCAAGGTGCTGCGCCGGTCGGACGCGGACCGCGCGACGCTGATCGCGGCCGGTACCACCGTCCATGAGTGCCTCAAGGCGGCCGACCTGCTGGCCCAGGAGGGCATCCCTGTCCGGGTCATCGACCTCTACTCGGTCAAGCCGGTCGACGAACGTACGGTCCAGACAGCGGCGTCCGACACGGACTGTCTGATCACGGTGGAGGACCACCACCCGGAAGGCGGCATCGGTGACGCGGTGGCCGAGGTGTTCTCGGACGGCCGCCCCGCACCGAAGCGGTTCGTACGGCTGGCGGTGCGGAACATGCCGGGCTCGGCCACGCCGGAGGAGGAGCTCCGCGCGGCCGGCATCGACGCCGACTCGATCGCGGCGGGAGTGCGGCTGCTGATGGAACAGGCTGTCCGCTGAGCGTTGTCCGAGCGCCTGTCGGACCAGGCGGCGGGTGGCCGGGCACGATGCCCGGCCACCCGCCGCTGTTTTCGGTGCGGCCGGACCGGCTGCCGGCGGTCCTGCCGCACGCCCGTCCCGGAAAGGGAACGGGGCCTCGCCGTTTCGGAGCGAGTCATCGGGTACCCGAAGGGCGAGAGCCCGCCATCGCGGGCGTACGCCGGCAAAAGGAGCGGAAGGAGACGGACATGAGTGACGATCCGGGCCCACGGCCTCCGGCGCGGCGCGCCGAGCGCGAAGAGCGGATACGTACCTGCGTTCCCGCGCGCGCCACTCGCTGGGAGCGCCGGCCAAGAGACGGCCGGGACCGGCAGGAGACGGCAGACCAGGACTGGAACGTGGTACGAGGAGAGGACTGATTCACCGTGCGGCTGACAACAGCCCAACCGGACATGGACCTTGACGCGGACACCTGGGAGTGGCTGCGAAACGCGGCATGCGTAGACGCCGATCCGGAACTTTTCTTCCCGGTCGGTGAATCCGGGCCCGCCGCCGAGCAGGCGGAGCGCGCCAAAGCGGTGTGCCACGGCTGTCCGGTGGAAAAGCAGTGCCTCGAATGGGCGCTGAGCACCGGTCGCACCGCCGGAGTGTGGGGCGGTACGGACGAGGAGGAGCGCCGGCTGCTGCGGCGCCGGGCCGAGCGGCGCAGGGCTCCGGCGAGTTCCCAGCCACGCGGACGCAGGCCCGCCACGTCCGACGGTTCGCGGCGTCCCTGAACCACCGCACCACGGCGGCCGGGGCCCGCCGCCGCTCACCGGGCGGACGGTGCTCTGCGACGAACACACCGAGGACCGCGCGGACAGGACCTCGTCGCGGCCGACGACCGGACACGCGACTCCCGTGTTGCGCGGGTGGTCAGGTCACGGAAGGGTCGAACTGTCGAGTCGAGGAGGAATCGCCCATGCCCATCGCGACGGTGAACCCCGCCACCGGAGAGACGCTCAAGACTTTCGACGCGTTCGGAGCCGAGGAGATCGAGCGGCGTGTCGCGACCGCCGAGGCCGCCTTCCGGCAGTACCGGCTCACCGGTTTCGACGAGCGGGCGCGGCTGCTGAACCGGGCCGCCGACCTCCTGGAACAGGATGAACCGGAGATCGCCCGCACGATGACCGTCGAAATGGGCAAGCCGATCGCGGGGGCCCGCGCGGAGGCCGCCAAGTGCGTGAAGGCGATGCGCTGGTACGCCGAGCACGCGGCGGAACTGCTGGCCGAGGAGCATCCTTCGGACGCCGATGTGAAGGACTCCGGGGCGTCACGGGCGAGCGTCCACTACCGTCCGCTGGGTGTGGTCCTCGCGGTCATGCCGTGGAACTTCCCGCTCTGGCAGGTCGTACGGTTCGCGGCGCCCGCTCTGATGGCGGGCAACACCGGCCTTCTCAAGCACGCCTCGAACGTCCCGCGGACCGCGCTGTATCTGGAAGACCTGTTCCACAGGGCCGGCTTTCCGGCCGGCTGCTTCCAGACGCTGCTGGTGGGCTCCGGCGCCATCGAGGGCATCCTGCGTGACCGCCGGGTGGCCGCGGCGACCCTGACCGGCAGCGAACCGGCCGGCCGCTCGGTCGCGGCGATCGCCGGCGACGAGGTGAAGAAGACCGTCCTGGAACTGGGCGGCAGCGATCCGTATGTGGTCATGCCCTCGGCGGACATCGAGCGGGCGGCGAAGACCGCTGTCACGGCCCGCGTGCAGAACAACGGCCAGTCCTGCATCGCCGCCAAGCGGTTCATCGTGCACGAGGACGTCTATGACGCCTTCGCGGCGCGGTTCACCGCCGGGATGCGTGATCTGACCGTGGGCGACCCGCTCGACGAGTCCACCGACGTGGGACCGCTCTCCAGCGAGCAGGGCCGCGCCGACCTGGAGGAACTGGTCGAGGACGCCCTGAGCCGTGGAGCGACCGCGCTGTGCGGCGGACAGCGTCCGAAGGAGCACGAACGAGGCTGGTTCTACGCGCCCACGGTCCTCGCCGACATCACCGAGGCCATGCGGATCCATCACGAGGAGGCCTTCGGGCCGGTCGCCACGCTCTACCGCGTCGCCGGCCTGGACGAGGCCGTGGCGCTCGCCAACGACACTCCGTTCGGGCTGAGTTCCAATGTGTGGACGCGGGACGAGGCGGACGTGCGGCGCTTCGTACGCGATCTGGAGGCGGGCGGAGTCTTCTTCAACGGCATGACGGCCTCGCATCCCGCGCTGCCCTTCGGCGGGGTGAAGCGCTCCGGTTACGGACGTGAGCTGTCGGCGCACGGCATCCGCGAGTTCTGCGATGTCACCACCGTGTGGCACGGCGCCGACCCGGCCGACGGCCGGGGCTGAGACCCGGAGGCGGGACCACCAGGAGATGAGCATGCGCGAGGCGACCACCGCACCGACCACGGCCGAACTCACCGAAGGCGAGCTGACCGCCCTCGATGCCCACTGGCGCGCCGCCAACTATCTGGCCGTGGGCCAGATCTATCTGATGGCCAACCCACTGCTCCAGGAGCCACTGGCGCCGGAACACATCAAGCCCAGGCTGCTGGGGCACTGGGGCACCTCACCGGGCCTGAACCTCGTACACACTCATCTCAACCGTGTCATCAAGACCCGAGACCTTGACGCGCTCTGCGTCTGGGGCCCGGGACACGGCGGGCCCGCCGTCCTGGCCAACTCCTGGCTGGAGGGCACGTATTCCGAGACCTATCCGGATGTCAGCCGGGACCGGGACGGCATGGAACTGCTGTTCAAGCAGTTCTCCTTCCCCGGCGGAGTCCCGAGCCATGTCGCTCCCGAGACGCCGGGCTCGATCCACGAAGGCGGCGAACTCGGCTACTCCCTCGCTCACGCCTACGGCGCCGCGCTGGACAATCCCGGGCTGCTCGTCACCTGTGTGATCGGTGACGGCGAAGCGGAGACAGGCCCGCTCGCCGGATCCTGGCACTCGAACAAATTCCTCGATCCGGTGCACGACGGCGCCGTGCTGCCGATCCTGCATCTCAACGGGTACAAGATCGCCAACCCGGCCGTGCTCGCCCGGCTGCCCATGGCCGAACTCGACTCGCTGCTGCGCGGCTACGGACACGAGCCGCTCCATGTCACCGGCGACGATCCCCTGACCGTCCATCGCGCGATGGCCGAGGCGATGGACCGCGCTGTGGACCGCATCGCCGCCATCCAGCGGGACGCACGCGAGAACGGGATCACCGAACGGCCCGTCTGGCCCATGATCGTCCTGCGTACGCCCAAGGGCTGGACCGGCCCCCACGAGGTGGACGGAGTGCCCGTCGAGGGAACCTGGCGCGCGCATCAGGTCCCGCTGAGCGGCGTACGGGACAACCCCGGCCATCTGCGCCAGCTTGAGGCATGGCTGCGTTCCTACCGTCCCGGCGAGCTGTTCGACGCGACCGGCGCTCCGCACCCGTCCGTACTCGACTTCGTACCGGAGGGCACGCGCCGGCTGGGTGCGAACCCGCACGCCAACGGCGGTCTGCTGCTCCGGGACCTGCCGATCCCGCCGCTTGAGCGGCACGCGGTACGCGTCGACAAACCCGGCACCGTCATGCACGAACCCACCCGCGTACTCGGCTCGCTGCTGGAATCCGTCATGGAAGCCACAGCGGGACGGCGCGACTTCCGGGTCGTCGGCCCGGACGAGACCGCCTCCAACCGGCTGGAAGCCCTCTACGAAGCCACCGGCAAGGCATGGCAGGCCGAAACACTGGACACGGACGAACATCTCGCGCACGACGGACGCGTGATGGAAGTGCTCTCCGAGCATCTCTGCCAGGGCTGGCTGGAGGGCTACCTCCTCACGGGCCGCCACGGGCTGTTCTCCAGCTACGAGGCGTTCGCCCATATCGTCGACTCCATGGTCAACCAGCACATCAAATGGCTGAAGACCTCGCGGCGGCTGCCCTGGCGCCGTCCCATCGCCTCCCTCAACTACCTGCTGACCTCGCATGTCTGGCGCCAGGACCACAACGGCTTCTCCCACCAGGACCCGGGTTTCGTCGACCATGTCCTCAACAAGAGCCCCGAGGTCGTACGGGTCTATCTGCCGCCGGACGCCAACACTCTGCTGTCCGTCGCCGACCACGCGCTGCGCAGCCGCGACTACGTCAATGTGATCGTCGCCGGAAAGCAGCCCAGCTTCGACTGGCTCACGCTCGACGAGGCCCGTGCTCACTGCGCGCGCGGCGCGGGAGTCTGGACCTGGGCCGGTACGGAGGACGGCTCCCGGGAGCCGGACGTCGTGCTGGCCTGCGCGGGCGACGTGCCCACACTGGAGACACTGGCCGCCGCCGACCTGCTGCGCCGGTATCTGCCAGAACTGGCCGTCCGGGTGGTCAATGTCGTCGACATGACCCGGCTGCTGCCGCGCGAGGTGCATCCGCACGGCATGACGGACTTCGAGTACGACTCGATGTTCACCACGGACAAACCGGTGATCTTCGCGTATCACGGCTATCCCTGGCTGGTCCATCGCCTCGCGTACAGCCGTGACGGACACGCCCACCTCCATGTGCGCGGCTACAAGGAGGAGGGGACGACCACCACTCCGTTCGACATGGTCGTCCGCAACGACCTCGACCGGTACCGGCTGGTCATGGACGTGGTCGACCGGGTGCCGGGCCTGGGCGTCCGGGCGGTGGCCGTACGCCAGGCCATGGCGGACGTACGCACCCGTCACCACGCCTGGATCCGCGAACACGGTACGGACCTGCCGGAAGTCGCCGACTGGACCTGGTCCGGCTGATCACCGAGAGGCGGCGGACGCATGAGCACACGACGCGTACGGGCCGGGCGCCGGACCGTGGAGATCCACCGGCCGGAGAAGGTCCTCTTTCCCGGTCCCGGCCTCACCAAGGCCGGCCTGGTCGACTACTACCGGAGCGTCGCCTCCTTCATGCTGCCCGAGCTCAGAGGCAGGCCACTGATGCTGGAGCGCCATCCGGACGGGCTCGGCGGCCCTCAGTTCATGCAGAAGCACACGCCGGCGAGCTATCCCGACTGGATACGCAGGGCCGAGCTGGCCAAGAAGGGCGGAACCGTCACGCATCCCGTGTGCGACGACACCGCGACCCTGGTGTACCTCGCGGACCAGGCATGTCTGACGTTCCACCGCTGGCAGTCGCGCGCGGACCGGCCGGACTTTCCCGACCGGCTGGTCTTCGATCTCGACCCGGCCGAGGACGACTTCGAGACCGTACGCCGGGCGGCTGAGCTGCTGGGGGAGCTGCTCGGTGAACTGAGGCTGCCGAGCGCCCTGTTGACGACCGGATCCAGAGGGCTTCATGTGATCGTCCCGCTGGACGGCCGTACCGGCTTCGACGAGGTGCGCGACTTCGCCTCCGAGGTCGCGCGCACCCTGGCGGCCCGGGATCCGGACCGTCTGACCACCGAAGTACGGACCGCGGCGCGCGGCGGACGCCTCTATCTGGACGTACAGCGCAACGCCTACGCGCAGACGGCCGTCGCTCCCTTCTCCGTACGCGCCAGGGAGGAGGCCCCGGTCGCCACTCCGATGAGCTGGGACCAGCTCAAGGACCCGGAGATCACCGCCCGTCGCTGGACGGTGACCAACGTCCTGGAGCAGGCGCGGACCCGGCCATGGGCCGGCGTGCCGCGCCGGGGCCGCGCCCTCGGCCCGGCACGCCGGCGTCTCGCCGCCCTGCGAGGGGCCGGCGAGACGCGCGGCTGATCAGCTACGTGTTCGGTTATGTGTTCGATTACGCCGGGGAAGGCCCGGCCTCCGGGAAATCGCCGGACATCGCGGCGGCCATCCGCAGATGCGGCGCTCCCTCCTCGGCCCGGCCCTGTCGCTCCAGCGTGCGGCCCAGCATCAGCCGCGCGTAGTGCTCCACCGGGTCACGCTCCAGGACGGCGCGCAGCTCGGCCTCCGCCTTCGCCAGCCGCGCCGAGTGGTAGTAGGCGCGGGCCAGCAGCAGACGCGTGGCGTTCTGCTCCGGGACCTCGGCCACCAGCCCTTCGAGGATGCGCGCGGCCGTACCGTACTCCTTGGCGTCGAAGAACAGCCGCGCGCGGTCCCAGCGCTCGGCAGCCGTTCCGAACTCGTAGTAGGTACTCTCCACTTGCCCTCCTTGTTCCGGGTCCTGCCCGCGGGACACTCCGCGATTTCACCGCGGACCGTGCTCCACGTGTAGTTCTAACAGCGCAAGGTGGTTGAACATTCCACTATCGTTATGGCGTGGGTACCCGTACCTCCGCACGCCACAGGATTTAGGTTGGGCACCATGAGCAATCTTGATCGTCAGGCCTCTCTCACCGTCTGCGGCGGCCGGGGCTTTGTCGTCGCCGAGCCCGTGCGTGAGCTGCTGAGCCCGCGCCGGGTCCAGCTCGGTGAGTCGACCGAGGTCCGGAGACTGCTGCCCAACCTCGGCCGCCGCATGGTCGGCGCGTGGGCCTTTGTCGATCACTACGGCCCGGACGACATCGCCGACGAGGCCGGAATGCAGGTGCCGCCCCATCCGCACATGGGACTCCAGACCGTGAGCTGGCTGCACGACGGCGAAGTGCTGCACCGCGACAGCCTCGGCAGCCTGCAGACCATCCGGCCACGCGAACTGGGCCTGATGACCTCGGGCCGTGCGATCTCCCACTCCGAGGAGAGCCCACGCTCGCACGCCCGCTTTCTGCACGGCGCTCAGCTCTGGGTGGCGCTCCCAGACGCCCACCGCGATGTCCAGCCGCACTTCCAGCACCACACCGAGCTGCCCGTCGTCACGGCTCCGGGCCTGGAGGCCACCGTCATCCTCGGCGCGCTCGACGGCGCCGTCTCGCCCGGCACGACGTACACGCCACTCGTCGGCGCCGATCTGGCGCTCGCCCGGGGCAGCGAGGCGCGTCTGCCGCTCGATCCCGACTTCGAGTACGCCGTGCTGGCGATGTCCGGCGAGGCCGAGGTCGACGGTGTGCCGCTGCTGCCGGGCTCGATGCTCTATCTCGGCTGCGGCCGCTCCGAACTCCCGCTGCGCGCCGACTCCGACGCGGGCCTGATGCTCCTCGGTGGCGAGCCCTTCGAGGAAGAGATCGTGATGTGGTGGAACTTCATCGGCCGGTCAACCGAGGATATCGCACAGGCCCGTGAAGAGTGGATGACCGGTGCTCGATTCGGCGTCGTTCATGGCTACGAAGGCGCGCGTCTCCCCGCCCCGGCCCTTCCGTCAACTCCGTTGAAACCGCGGGGACGCACGCGCTGATCTGCGCGTTCGTGTTCATTGACCGGATGGCATTCATTGATCGTCGATTCCCGCGGCCGGGCGATCCGGTGCACCGGCCCGGGGTGGTCCAGGTCTGCTTGAGAGAGCCGGTTCGAGTCGCAGGTGTTGCCGCCTCTTCTCGTATGTGCCAGACCTCATGCTGACCCAATGCTGACTTTTGTGACGCGTCGTCAGCTCACGACCAAAGGCTTCCCGGCAGCCATGCGGCTTTCGAACCGTCCGCATTCGGTGCGCGGCTGATGGTCCGTGCTGCGAGGGGTGGTGGCTTCGGATTGAGAATGTCGGCGGTGACAGGTAGTGATTCACTTGTTACCTGCTGATGTGCCCCTGACGGGGTGAGGTCGACCTCGGCGCGGTGGCGTTTCGGAAACAGGCGTGGCGGGAGGCTCGACCGAGCGTCCCACGTCGTGATCTCAAGGAGGCTGACGTGAGGCAGGGGCAGGCAGAGGCTGGACGGTAGGGTTGCGGCGACGCTACCGTCCGACACGGAAAGTTACTTACTGTGACCCCTGCTGCTGTGGCCCCGTCGACTTCGGACTTCTACTGCCATCAGGCCATCCCTGGACTCACGCCGGTAAAGGTGGTGATGGAGACCGAGGACGTGCTCGCGTTCGAGCACACCAACCCCGCCCATCCCGTGCACGTCGTGGTGGTACCGAAGCGGCATATTCCCTCGCTGATCGACCTCGGCGACGGGGGCGAAGAACTGCTTACGAAAGTCATGGCGGTTGTGCAGCGGGTCGCAGCGCAGATCAAGGAAGAGCACGGCGCGGCTTCCGTCACCACAAACGTCGGGCTCTATCAGGAGTCGCAGCATCTGCATTTCCACGTGTACCACCGCGGGGAGTCCGACGAGCAAATCCTGGCGATGTACGGGCACCACGACGGCTGAGTTCTACCGGGCGCGACGGGTGCGGCCTGGCCTGGTCGCAGCGACGGTCTCTTGCGCGATCAGGTCGGCGGCACGATGGATGACCTCCGGTCCTGGCCGCTCCCGGTTGGTCCGGCCGAGGTCGGCGGCAAGCTCCATGCATGCCTTGGCCAGGGACGCTCCACCGTGCAGCCTGTGGTCGTCGGGCACCACGATGCACCGCCCGGGGTGCCGTCGTGCGTAGGCGGCGGCGTTATCGAGCTGGTCGCCACGGCTGACCGTCGCGGGCAGAGGGATGAGTACGGCCCGTTTGCCGAGCGCTTCGAGTTCGGCGAGTGTCGTTGCCCCGGCGCGTCCGATCACCAGGTCGGCGAGCCACAGGGCATCGGCCATCTCGTCGTGCAGGTACTCCAGTTGCCAGTACCCGGGTACGCCCTGGAGTGAGGGGTCGAGGTTGCCCTTCCCTCGGACATGCACAACCGCGAAGCGCGCACGCAGGGCATCAAGTTGACTCTGTACAGCGTCGTTGATGCGTTGAGATCCGCTGCTGCCGCAGAAGATCAGCAGAACGGGCGCGCTGGCAGGGATACCGAGTCGCCGCCGCAGTCGCTCTGGTTCGCCGGCGGCCAGGTCGTGGCGCAGAGGCAAGCCGGTGACGGCGGATTTCCGGGCGAGCCATCGCGGTGTGCTGGCGGGGGCGGCGACGGACAGACAGACCCGGGTGGCCATCCGGGCGACGATCTTGTTGGCGAGGCCGAGGGAGTGGTCGGACTCGTGGACCACGATCGGGACTCGGCAAAGCCAGGCGGCGATCCCGACAGGCACGGATACGTATGAGCCTTTTGAGAACAGGGCGCTGGGTCGTTCCCGTCGCATGGCCCTCACTGCAGCAGCGATGCCGCGCAGCACAGTGAGTGGCATCAGCAGGTTGCTCCACGAGCCGTAGCGCTTCAGGCCCGCAGATGGGACTGGGCAAAACGGGATACCGGCCTTCTCCGCGCATTCATGCTCGATACTGTCCGGCCGCCCGAAGAAAACCAGTTGCTTCACGTCTTGTTCGGGAAGTCGGGCCGCTACGGAAAGGGCGGGCACGACGTGTCCAGCACTTCCGCCTCCGGTGATTCCAATTTTCATTTAAACCGCGCCTTGCCTGTGTAGTCGCAATTTTATTGAAGGGGATTTTTTCGGGTGTTCATTGGTGCTGAGCCCGGCGCTGTGAGCCGGGTGTCCGGCCGGTATCCACTGGGATATTTGTCGGGTCGGCTGGACTCGAACCAGCTCCTCGGCAACACTTATGCCGTGCTCCAGCCCTTGAGCTACGACCCGTTGGTGACTTCGACGCTAATAGAAGGGGGGAAGTGCGGTCAATGTCGCGATCGATATCGGAGGAGAATTTGAGTCACGTCTTTCCCTTCCCTGGTCACCCCTTTTCCTTGTTTTTCCGCAGGTCGATTTCGACGTGCTGTACGGCAATTGTTGAGCGGCTGCTTGCGGTGGCTTAGCAGAGGATGCGGCTGGTTTAACGCAGATTCAGGGCATCCGGGATTTGGCTGATTGGCATTCGGTGCGCCCTGGAGGTCCAGCGGTCGATGAACTCGACCTCGTCCCCGTCCTGTTGCGGGGAGAGGACCAAGGCATGCGGGAGGCCGAGGAGGTTGGCGTAACGGAACTTTTCTCCGGCCGGTTCGGGCCGGTCGTCGATGAACAGGGCTGGTCCGCGGTTGCGGAGGTGTCGTACGGCCTGGTCGGTGCGGTCGCGCATGGCGGGCAGATCGGGCCGTAGGACGACGATGTGGAGGTCGGCGGGCCCGGTTCCTTCCTTCCATCGGAGCCCGTCCTTGTCGCGTTGGAGGTCGGCAAGGGTCTGAAGGCAGCGGGTGATGCCGATGCCGGAGCAGGCCATGTACGGGGTGCGCGCGGCGCCGTGCTCGTCGGTGAAGGAGAGGTTCATCGGGGCGGTGTACTGGGTGCCGAGTTCGAAGACGTGGGCGAGTTCGATGGCGCGGGCCTCGCGGTAGTGCCCGTCCTCGCAGTGGCCGCACCCCATGCCCTGACCGGCTCGATGGAGGTCGGTACCGATGGGCGACAGAGCTTCCAGGCCGGCGGCCCCCGACCAGGCCACATTGCGGCGCAGACCGGTGGAGCCGTCGGAGATGGCGAAGTTGTCCAGGTGGGCGACGGAGGTGTCGAAGAGGGTGGTTGTTCCGGTGCCGTCCCAGGGCGTGAGGGTGCCAGCCTCCTTGCCGAATAGCTCGGGCAGTTGGGCTGGGTCCAGGAGGTCGACTCGGGCGGCGCCGGTGGCGGCGGCGAGCTTGCGGGGACTGACCTGGAGATCCGAGCGGATCGCCACGGTTGCCGGGGCGGTGGAGCCGTCGTGGGCGGTGAGGGCGAAGGCGATGACGTTGACGACCGGGTCGTTATGCGGGGTCGGCCGGGCCACCAGAATGACGTCATCGCCGCGGTGGCCACAGTGGTCGCAGACCAGGATGGTGCTCTGCCCGGTATCGCCGAGGACCAGGTGCTCGGTAGTCGGGCCGGCCGAGATGCTGCCGCCGTCGGCTGCGGCCTGGAAGACACCGGTCAGGCCCATGCCCAGCAGGGCGGCACGGCAGGCGTCGTTGAGGAAGTCGATCGAGGTGCGCATCCCTTCGGGAGCGGTGTCGAAGGTGTAGGCGTCGGCCATGGTGAACTCTCGGCCGCGCATCAGCCCGCCGCGCAGGGCAATCTCGTCGCGGTACTTGGAGGTGCTGAGAAACAGCCGGACCGGGAGGTCGCGGTGAGAGCGCAGGTGTTCGCGTACGGTGGCGGCTGCGATCTCCTCGGAGGTCGGGGCCAGACACATCTGCTCGCCGCTCCTGCTCGTTGACGGCAGCAGCGCGCCCTCGGACTGGTAGACGTCCCAGCGGCCCGACTGTTCCCACAGCGTGCGGCTTTGGAGGGTGGGGAAGGCGACGGTGTTCGCGCCGCGCTCCTCGAACGCCGTCCGGGCGATCCGGCTGAGCCGGTCGTGGACGCGCAGCCCCAGCGGCAGCAGGGTGAACACGCCGGTGGCGTCGGTCTTGGCGACGTAGCCGAGCGATTCCAGCAGATCCATGGTGGAGGCGGTCGCATCGGCGGCGCGACGGCGTACGGGGGGCCACAGGCGGCTGGCATACAGCGGGGTGTCAGACACGGGCAGCTCCCATCACGGTCTTCGACAGTTCGCGCAGGTGTGCGGTGGTGGTGCTGATGTCGTGGCGCCGAGCGCTGTCCGCTGCTGCGGTGCCGAGGGTGCGGCGGAGTTCGGGGTCGTCGGCGAGCTGGTCGATGCACTCGGCCAGGGCGGCGGCATCGCCGGGCGGATAGGCCAGGGCCCCGGCGCCGAGAGTGTGGCGCAGGCCGGGCAGGTCGCCGTAGACGACCGGGAGTCCGTGGGCCTGGGCTTCGACGGCGACCAGGCCGAATGCCTCCAACTGCTTGGTGGTGAACAGGAACGCGTCGAAATCGGCGAAGCGCTGCCACAGTTCCTCGCGGGGCATGAACGGTTCGAACCGGATCCGGTGCGTGAGGCCGAGTTCGCCAGTCCGGGCCGCGAGGCTGGGCAGTTCGCTGCCACTGCCAATGATGGTGAGGTGATGCTCGTCGGCGGTGAGGGCCATGGCTTCGATCGCGGTGACGGTGGACTTGTTCGCGTCGAGGCGCCCGGCGTGCAGCAGCCGTAGCCGACGCCCGTTGCTGGGCTGAACCGTGGGGTGGTCCGGTACGGGGATGCCCCAGGGGACGGTGATCAGCCGGTCGTTGAACTTCCCCTGGGTGAGGGCGTTCACCTGGTCGGCCATGGCCGCGTGCGGTACGGCGACGGCGCTGCTGGCCATCACGATCTCGATCAGAGCATCGCGGGCCTGCTCGTTCACGGCGGCGGCGATCACATCGGCGCCGTGCGCGATGGAAATGAGCGGGGTACTCCCCGCAGCGCGGGCGAAGGCGAGCGCGAGCCCCAGGTGCTGGGCGTTGACGAGGTCGGGCCGCCGCTGGCGCAGCAACCGCCCGACCTCTTCTGTCAGCTCCTCGGCGTACTGGGCGAAGCGCGGGCCGTACGGTTGCTTCGCCGTGGCCAGGTCGATGGTTTCCTCGAAGGAGTGCTGCCACGCGCCGGAGCCGGGCAGGGCCAGGAACGTGGTGCGGAAGTCTGGGGCGAGCCGTTGGTATACGTCATTGCACCAGATGGTGGAGCCGCAGGAAGGTTCCAAGGGCAGATCGATGCCGGTGATGATGAGCGGTCGAGTGAAGCTTCCCCTTGATCGTGGACACCTGGAGACTGGGATCAGAATGGTTCCAGAGGAAGCAGTGACCAGGTGGCAAGCAAGTACACGAAGCGGTACTCGGACGAGTACAAGCGGGACGCGATCGAGCTCGTGCGCTCCTCAGG